>CALCRD010000566.1 GCA_937894355.1 uncultured Bacillus sp. | reverse complement strand
ATGGATATACGTAAAAGCCCAATTCCTTTATCGTTGGCAAGATGGCTTCTTATCTATTGGAAAATGGGCTTGTATAAAGGAAATAATTTGGAAAAGTGGATTGAAGAAAAGTTAGCTCAGAAAGGTCTGAAAACATTTTCGGATTTAGCACCACAAACCCTAAGGGTAATTGCATCGGATTTGTCCAATGGTCGAATCCTGGTAATACCAGATGACCTTCCTAAGTATGGAATTTCCCCTGGATCATTTTCGATTGCTCGCGCTATTCGAATGAGCTGCAGTCTTCCTTATTTTTTTGAACCTGTAAAATTAAAGACATCCACCGGTACAAATATTGTCGTAGATGGAGGGGTATTAAGTAATTTCCCAATGTGGTTATTTGATCAAGAAAATACTAAAAAAGTCCGTCCAGTTCTTGGGATTAAGCTTTCTCATCAAGAACAAGATAATCCAATTAACAAGGTTAATAATGCCATACAATTATTCGAGGCGTTATTTGAAACAATGAAGGATGCTCATGATTCTAGGTATATTTCCAGAAAACATGAAAAAAATATCATCTTTATCCCGACTGAGGGAGTAGCAACAACCGAATTCAAACTAACCCAGAAAAAAAAGAATTCACTTTTGGAGGTAGGCCGAGAATCCGCCAAGAATTTTTTTGAAACCTGGAGATATTAAAGAAAAGGGCGACTATCTATCGTAGTAATCAAATCCCTTTAGGGTAAAAGGCAAAAAAAAATCGAGTCAGAAAGAGGCTCGATTTTTCTTTTTCCCTTTTTTTCCTTCAATAACTGTTAAATGTGGTGAATGATCTGAATGAATTTTCCTTGGTTTTAGGCTTTTTTTCATTGATGTAATCGTAGATGACGACCGTTTCTGAAAACTAAGGCTAGATTCATTTTGATGTAATCTTTTCTTTGATTTTTTTGCAGCTTTAATAAATGCACGTTGGTCCCGCTTTTCAGGGTTGTTAAAGAAAAAGCGTGTGACTACGAAGTACACAACTAAGCCAACGACAAGAATTATGGCGATCTGCTTTATAAAACCCGCCGGATTATTGAGGTAAGAACTTGCAATACCAATTGCTGCTAAAATGAAAAGCCCTAAAACTAGAATAAGTGAAGTCCGATTTTTCAAGAAAGCCACCTCCCTAAGAGCATAATGAGCATATTTGCAAAGTTTTAAACAAATTTGCAAATACTTTATACGATTTTTGCGGTTTTTAAGGCATTTTCTCTTTCTGTTACTTCCTAAAATTTAATAAAACTAGAGAAACGAATTGAACATTTTCCATCGATTAAAATTCAATCCATTTTCTAGGTATTAAATAATTTATGCTCAGCAACCTGGTATTGAAACAGCTTTTTATGAGTGGGGTATAGGGAATAGATAACATAACCACAATAAAATGTGTTAATAAAGCTATTAAAGATAATTCTTGCAAGGGACCCTGGGGAAACGGGTTTAATCAAAATAGCAAAAATATAAAGATAAATATGAATATTTGGACACATTTACAGCTTCTTCTACTTTAGATACAGATTTTTTTCGGTGATCTTCCATCAACTGGTGTGAAGTTCAGCTTACATAAGTAAAATTACATAGCAAACATAGCAGTTTCAAGACAATCTATATCATCTATATTTATTCTACTAAAAAACTGTTAAAACCTCTACGATGAAATAAAATATATTTAAAATTCAAAAAACATTCACATATTAAATTTTATGGTTTTGCAATGGAATAAATGCATGTGGACATAATAGAAAATGGAGGTGATTAAAAATGGCAGACAAAGAACAAGAATTGGAACAAAATAAACAGGAAAAACCGGTGTCCTTTATTGCAATGGTCGTGACAATTGGATTTGTTGGTGGCATTTTATGGAGTTCTTTAGCCTATTTTGCCTTTGTATTTAATTTTACCGATATTAGTCCTAATGTCATTATTGAACCATGGACCCTTGGAGATTGGAAAAAAGAGTGGTTAGGAACAGTTTTTTCTATTATTTTGATTGGAGTAATTTCAATCGGTGTTGCATTGTTATATTATGCTACACTTAGAAAATTTGGCAGTATGTGGGTTGGGATTGGGTTCGGAATCGTTTTGTTTTTACTGGTGTTTTTCGTACTTAATCCTATGTTCCCGGGAATTAAACCATTCACTGAATTGACCAAAGTTACACTAATTACAACTCTTTGCTTTTATATATTATACGGAGTATTTGTAGGCTTCTCCATTTCTTTTGAGGAAAATGAAGTTCGTGAACGAAAGAAAAGTAGTGATAATCCAGCTTCCTAAGTGGTTCTTTTTATAGTATGAACAAATTTGTTTATGATAGAATGATCATATTGATCATTCTTTTCTTTGCTAATGGGGCGGAATCGGTGCGTTTAATTTACCACGCCAAATCGGAGAAGAATGTAACGATTAGTTTATTTTTACATATTTTTAATGCTATTACTTTAATGATTTGGTGAAGGAGAGGAAATAATGGAAAAACTTCAGAAATTGCGTTCTAATTTTAACAATTTGGGAATTGATGCTCTTCTTATTACAAGCTCCTTTAATCGACGGTACATGACCAATTTCACAGGATCTGCAGGCGTTGTCTTAATAACAGAAGAAGAAGCGTTGTTTATTACAGATTTTCGCTATGTGGAACAAGCGTCAAAGCAATGTGAGGGTTTTACGATTGTTCAGCATGGACCTTCCATCCAAGAGGAAATTGCGCTGCAATCAGAAAAATTAGGTGTGAAAAAGCTCGGCTTTGAACAGGATTATGTTTCGTTTTCAACTTATAGCTCTTATAAAACTACTTTAAAGGCAGAGTTAGTACCTGTTTCTGGTATTATCGAAAAATTGCGCTTGATTAAGACGGATTCAGAGATTAAGATATTAAAGGAAGCTGCCGACATAGCAGATGCTGCATTTAAGCATATATTAGATTTTGTTCGCCCAGGCTTAACTGAGCTTGAGGTGTCAAATGAATTAGAGTTCTTTATGAGAAAAGCTGGTGCAACATCTTCTTCTTTTGACACGATTGTCGCATCTGGACTTCGTTCGGCCCTCCCACATGGGGTGGCAACCGATAAAGTGATTGAAAAAGGTGATTTTGTCACGCTTGATTATGGTGCGTATTACAAAGGGTATGTATCTGATATTACTCGGACAATTTCTGTCGGCGAGCCAAATCCTAAGCTAAAAGATATATATGAGATTGTATATGAGGCACAATTGCGTGGTGTTGAGGGGATAAAACCCGGAATGAGCGGTAAAGAAGCAGATGCCCTTACACGTGATTACATCACAGAAAAAGGCTATGGTGAATTTTTTGGACACTCAACTGGCCATGGGATTGGCCTTGAAGTTCACGAAGGTCCAGCCCTTTCGTATAGATCTGATATTATTTTAGAGCCGGGTATGATCGTTACAATAGAGCCAGGTATTTATATACCAGGACTCGGCGGCGTTAGAATTGAAGATGATACAATGATTACAACAAATCATAACGAACTGCTTACTCATTCAACAAAAGAACTAATGATTCTTTAACCAAATTTAGGAGGATATTTTTATGGTTTCTGTTAACGATTTTAAAACTGGATTAACAATTGAGGTTGACGGTGGTATTTGGCGCGTAATAGATTTTCAACACGTTAAACCAGGTAAAGGAGCGGCGTTTGTTCGTTCAAAACTTCGCAATTTACGAACTGGAGCAATCCAAGAAAAAACTTTCCGTGCAGGTGAAAAAGTAGCAAAAGCTCAAATTGACAACCGCAGAATGCAATATTTATATGCAAGTGGCGATCAACATGTTTTTATGGATAATGAATCATATGAACAAATTGAAATACCATCAACTGCAATTGAATATGAATTAAAGTTTTTACAAGAAAATATGGAAGTATCCATCATGATGTATCATGGTGAAACCCTTGGTGTTGAGTTACCAAACACAGTTTTGCTTGAAGTAACAGAAACAGAACCAGGTATTAAAGGGGATACAGCTTCAGGTGGTACAAAGCCTGCAACACTTGAAACTGGATTAACAGTACAAGTTCCATTCTTTATTAACCAAGGTGACAAATTAATTATCAATACTACAGATAGTAGCTATGTTTCACGTGGCTAGTTCTATTTGTTAAAAAAGTCTTCATCAGTTTCGACTGATGGAGGCTTTTTTTTACTGATAGCTGATAAAAAATATAAAGATGAATTTTGTACACACTCTTTTGCTTCTTTTATGAGCAATACAGGGCAAATAGTGAGTTTTCTTGAAAATAATGGGTAAGATAATATTATAACGAGATAATTTTTTTCACTAAATAGTAATAATTACAATGATAATAGTAAGGATTATGTTGTTAAAATTAAGCGTATGAATCAACATCATTTAAGAAAGGAGCAACAGCTTGAGACGACTAAATGCTCTAATCATATTAGGAATTGCTTTAGTTCTTTTATTAGCAGCTTGTGGTAAGGATAATAAAGAACTAGTTTTAGATTCCAAACATAAAGAACTACCAGATTATGTAATGAATGCTTCAGAAATGATACAAGAAACCTATATTATGGCTTCGCAGTATCCCCAAGTGTTAGCGTCAGTACCTTGTTTCTGCGGATGCTACGGTCAGGATGGTCATATAAGTAATCTTGATTGTTATGTTGATTCTTTAGGCAAAGATAATGCGGTAACTGGATGGGATCCAATGAGTATATCTTGAGACATTTGCATAGATATCGCCCGGGAGGCGGTAGATTTGTATAATGGTGGCCAAAGCCTAAAGGAAATAAACGGGTACATTCTTGATAAGTATAAAGATTTTGGGGAGCCTACTCCTACACCAACACCAAAGTAAGGGATAAAAGATGAAAAAACTCTTAATTGGTCTTTACATTTTAATAACTATTGCCATTGTATTGATAATCGGAAACAGTGGTTTGATGAGTGTGAAAGACAATGAAGCAATTGATGCTGGAGAAAAATTATATCAGAAACAATGTACAGCCTGTCACGGGATAACCGGAAAAGGTGAAGGGGCTAAAGAAGGAACTGCCCTCAATAATCAAAAGTTCCTAAGCTCTGTTTCCGATAAGAACCTTTTCAATTATGTAAAATATGGTCGAGAAGGTACGGTAATGCCTGCCTATGCGGCAAATTTAACCGAAAGTGATTTAAATCACCTAGTCGCTTTTATGCGAAATTGGCAAAAGAAACAACTTGATCTTGAGGCTCCAGAAAAAATTACTGGGAATCCAGAAAACGGGGAAAAACAGTTTCGACTATTTTGTGCCAGTTGTCACGGGATAGAGGGAGCCGGCAAGAAAAAGATGGGAACCGCGTTAGCTAGTCCGCAGTATTTACAATACACCAGTGATCAACAAATTTGGATTGGAACTGCCTATGGTCGTGAAGATACTAGAATGGCTCCCTCACTAAAAGGCTTAGATGGTGTGCGGCAATTTAGTAAGGCTGAATTAAACGATATCGTTGCATATATCCGATCGCTTCAAAGTAAATAAGAATAGTATTTTACCCTGTGTTCATTTTAGATGCAGGGTATTTTTATGCCTAAAAATCATCAGTATCACTATAAATTATTATACTATTTTGATATTAATTGTAATAAAATGTTCGAAAATCATTCGTCATAACGGCTATTAGTTATATTAATATTCCTTTGTGATACCGTTTTGAATTTCTTGAAAAAACTACGATTTACAAAGAATTTAATTTATCAATATAGTAAATGTGAAGATTTATAGTTTTTTTTTTGACGAAACCAAAACGATTGAACCTTTTAACAAAATGTTCACGAGTGACATGATAATAAGTTGTTCATAGGGATTATTATGTTTCTAAGAGGCTTATAGTAAAAACATTTTTTATGCGAACGAGGAGGAAGAAAATGCTTAAAAGATTAATGACAGTAGCCATCATATCGTTGTTTTTTGCGAATTTAGCAGTCCCAGTTGCTAAAGCAGCTGGAACCTTTCCTGTAGATCAGTTTCCATACACAGAAATGCAGGTTCAAGTAATGCCGGAATTTGACTATCCGGAAAATTGGCCAAAGGACCAACCGTCATTGCTAGTAGGGTATTATGGCACGTTCGAAAATAAAACAGGTAGTGATTACAGCGGAGACATTGAGTTCCCTGTTCCTTTAAAGGATAAGAATTTTGAAGTATATTTAGTGGCTGAATTTCCTGCAGAAGACGAACCAGAAGTTCAGCGTCCTTTTGAAATTGATAAAGAAAAAAATGTTCTAACTTGGAAGCCTACAAAATCGATTAAAAAAGGTGAAAAGTATAGTTTTGTTGTTGAATACTATACAAACCCCTATAAATCTGGCTCCAAAGAGTTTGCCTTTGATTATACAAACCCTTCGGATATTAAAAAGTTGGACATTATCATGTATGTACCTCTGAATGCCAAAAACTTCAAAATAGATCCAAAACCTACTGTTACTGAGGATAGTGAGTTTGGAGAAAAGGTTCATGTATATCAATATTCAGATGTGAAAAAGGGAAATAACGTAAAAATTTCTGTCGCATATGACAAAAAAGATAATGAGTCTACATTATCGTTATTAAGTAAGAAAAACCCTCCAAAAGATGAAAATCACAGTGGAGTTACAGCTACAGAGCAAGTTACCAATGGAGATAATAAAAATGCAGCTAATGATCGTCCAATTATTGGAATGGGTGGGGCTTCTGTAATAGGTGTTTCTATCATCGTTGCTGGGATATTTGTTTTTCTTGGTTTTAAAGCTAATGCTGGCAGTTCGAAACAGCCTAGTCCTAAAAACAAAAAAGCTAAACAAAACGTTGCTCCAAAAACAGGCAAAAAAGACTCAACAGATCATAAGAAAAAGCTAAGAACAATGTTAATGAATGGTCAAATAAATGAGGAAACGTACGAAAAGGAAATGAAAAAATTAGGATAAGGGGTTGAACGGTTTGAAAAAAAATACGATGGTTATGCTGGGCGGTTTTATCATTGCGGGTGCGATAGTATTTCTGCTTATGGCGGCAACACCCGGTTCTAGTGGAATTGAATTAAAACTGGACGAACTTCTAAAAAATCAGGAACAACACCAGGATGATTTCGTAACTGTTGAAGGCTTTCTTGTGGAAGAATCAATTTTATGGGATGCGGACAAAATAGAATTAAAATTTGATGTAAATGACAATGAAGGCAATGTACTTCATGTTGTTCACAATGGGATTAAACCCGATAATTTTTCGGAAGGTGTTATCGTAATCCTACAAGGTTCACCAACGAAGAAAGATACTTTTGTGGCTGAAACTGTAAAAACAAGATGTCCGTCGAAATATGAAGGTGAGGATATCGAAAACTATGACCCTGAGACTCATAAAGATAAACTTAACAAACCTTCCAGCGAAGAAGAATAGGACAAACGAAAAGAAGGTGGCAGAATGTATCTATTTGCTAACGCAACAATATATATAGGGCTTGCCCTAGCGATATACTCATTGCTCATCATTACCTTAGGTATAAGTACAAAAAACCAGAAACTTGTAAACAGTGGTAAGGGTGGAGTTATTGCTCTATTCATTTGTACGACATTGGCGATGCTCACATTATGTTATCTATTGGGAACATCGCAGTTTGAGTATAAATATGTAAGTGATTATACAAGTAGTGAGTTACCGCTCATTTACAAATTAACTGCTCTATGGGCAGGGAATTCAGGATCACTGTTATTATGGACGTTTTTCTTAATCCTTTATACGGTAATGATTACTTTCTCTTCTAAGATGAAGGGGAATCCAATGGTTCCGTATATTACTTCAATTTTATTAGCAAATGGAGTATTTTTCTTCTTCATTCTCGGTTTTGTAGCTAGACCCTTTGAAATTTTAGCACAAGTACCGATTGAAGGAAGAGGCTTGAACCCGATGCTTCAAAACCCTGGGATGATTATTCACCCAGTAACCTTATATCTAGGATATGTAGGGCTTGCCGTACCATTTGCTTTTGCGATGGCTGCTCTTATCATGAAAAACATGGATGATTTCTGGATTAAGATGACTAGACGCTGGACAATTATTGCTTGGTTATTCTTAAGCTTAGGAAATATCTTTGGCGGACAGTGGGCGTATGTAGAGCTTGGTTGGGGTGGATATTGGGCATGGGATCCTGTTGAAAATGCCTCGTTCATGCCTTGGTTAACAGCAACAGCCTTCCTGCATTCCGTAATGATTCAAGAACGGAAAAATATGCTTAAAGTTTGGAACATCAGCTTAATCGTTACATCTTACGCATTAACGTTATTCGGCACATTCTTAGTTCGAAGTGGTGTTTTAACATCTGTTCATGCTTTTGCCGATTCAAACTTAGGTTTATACTTCTTAATTTTTATGGGTGTTGCAGTTATAGGTGCTATGTATGTTCTAATGAGCCGCTACAACTTGATTAAACGTAGTGCTGGAGAATTTCAATCTTATGTTTCAAAAGAAAGTAGCTTCCTAATCAATAACCTATTGTTAGTTGGTTCAGCTTTTGCCGTTTTCTGGGGTACAATTTTCCCGCTTGTTTCAGAAGCAGTTCGCGGTACAAAGGTAACCGTCGGAATACCTTTCTTTAACGCAGTTCAAGCACCAATACTGTTATCAATGATGTTCGTCATGGCCGTTTGCCCATTATTAGCATGGCAAAAATCATCGATGAAAAATCTCCGAAAAAACTTCCTGATTCCAGCTATTCTAGCAGTAGTCGGCATGGTATTAATGGTTGTTTTAGGAATTCAAAAAGCATGGGCTGTAATAGGCTACGGAGTAATAATTCTTTTGTTAGTCACTCACTTCTTAGAGTTTTATCGTGGTGTAAAAGCAAGAAGAAAAATGACTGGGGAAAATCCATTAATCGCTCTGTATCGATTAATGACGAAAAATCGTCGTCGTTACGGCGGATATATCGTCCACTTAGGGATTGCCTTTATCGCAATGGGAATTATCGGTTCACAAAACTATGATTTAGAAACAATGAAGACAGTTCCAATTGGTGGATCAATTGAAATAAAAGATTATAAAATTGTTTATGAAAAACTGGATCAACGAGCTGAAGGAATCAATGATATTGTCTACGCGGATTTAACTGTATTCAAAAACGGAAAGCGGATTGGTTCGTACCAACCAGAAAAGGTTTTCTATGGAAACTGGGACCAACCATCGTCCGAGGTGGCAATCTATAGTTCGATTAAAGAGGATTTATATATTGTTTTAAGTGCTTGGGAAGATGATGGTCGTGGGACATTTATTGTTAAGGTGAATCCAATGATGACTTGGATGTGGGTAGGTTCTTTCATGATTGTTATTGGTTCTTTATTTGCAGTATGGAATGGCCGATTCAATAATATTACTCCGAGATACACAGGAGTAAATAAAGAGGTGGCTTAAAGTGAACAAGAAGATTTCAATTGGGCTACTACTTGTTTTAGTAATTTTTCAAGGTGCATTTGCAGCATTAGCTGCTGATAATAAGACAATAGAATTAAAATCACCAGAATTTAAAGCTGTGGCATCCCAGTTTATATGTACATGTGGCTGTGGACAAGACCACTACGCTTGCGATATGGCTGGTTGTAAGGTTACAGAAGCCTTTAAATCCGATCTAATTGACATGATGGAAAAAGGCATGGATAAAGATGAAATCCGAGAGTATTATGTGAATACTCTCGGAGAAGAGATTTTGACCTCTCCAGAGAAGAAAGGTTTTAGTTTAACGGCTTGGGTACTTCCATTTGCTGCAATCGGTGCAGCTGGAGCGGGGATATTTTTCGTCATTCGCAAATGGGTGAAGAAAAATGGAACAGATGGTCAAGATTTTGTCGATAGTACTGTAGATGAAGAAGTGGAAGAGGAAATTCTTTCATCGATGATTGAAGAGGAACGTAAAAAGTATCTTTAGGATGTGAGCGAAGTGGAAGATATTTCTATCATCTCAATGATTATGACAGCCGCTCTTGTGCTAGGCTCCCTATTTCTTGTTTTGACTCCATTGTTTAAATGGGATGCATATTTGCAATTTCAACCAAGAGGTCAAAATTCCTCTGATGCAAAAGAAGTCTTATTTACTACTTTGAACGAAATAGAGTTTGAGTACAAGATGGATAAATTATCTGAAAGTGATTATAAGAAATTAAAAAGACAATATGAGCATCAAATCGCTAAGATCATGAAGGAAGACGAAGGAAAAGTTGGTAATGATATAGACCCATCGCTAATGGCAGAGGTAGACCGAGAAATTGAGGCGTCAATTAAGCGTAATAAAGCTAACAAGGAGGGTGTACTTTGATTAGAAAAATCACCCTCTTCGTTTTTGCTTTAATGTTAATCCCAACCTTCAATGCCTTAGCAAATACTGATTCAAAAATTATTATCGATATGGAATATATCGTGATTACCCCAACGGAGAATGGTGACACCCAAATCTCGGATATGGTTTCTTTTAAAAATGAATCAACCGAAGAGTATAAGGGAGATGGCAATACGGACGGGGTAATTTCCGTCCTGTTGCCACCTGATGCAAAAGGCTTTAAGGTTCAAGATGAAAATATTGACTATAAACAAACTGAAACTGGGTTTGTTACGACAAAACCGATTCCAGCAAACGAATCGATTACAGTTCCTTATACCTATACATTAGATGCTGGAAAAGAAATTTTATTATCCTTTAATTATCCAATTGCTATGTATCAAATTTTAATTCCTGAAGGTTTTGGTAGTATTGAGGTAAAGGATGCTAAAGCAGAAAATCAAGGATTAATGCAATTTGAAGACAAAAATTATTGGGTATATCTGGTCCAAAACATTCAAGCGAATCAAAATATTACTATGACCTATAATAAAGATAAACAGCCAGAAGGTGGCACGGCAACAGACACAGAGACACAACAAAAGGATGCTGATAATGAGAACCTAGGGAATGTTACCAAAACAGCTCCTGATTTTCATAATCCTGGTCATTTAAGAATGTGGGCGCAATCACCGTTACGTAAATTTGATCCGCATATTCTGATGATTGTCCTGGGTGCCATTATAATTGCTGGTATTGGCTATTTTTCTTACTTTAAATGGAAGAATAATGCCAAGGCTAAAGCAACAGGTTTAGATAAAGATGAACTAGTATTCAAACAACTAATGGCAAAGCAAAAGGCGATTTTAGATAGAATCTTGGAATTAGAAGGAAATTTCGAATCCGGGAAGGTTACTGAGGATGAATATAAAACAAAATTAGAGGCGTACAAGCACCATCTTGTACAAGTGAAGCTGAGCTTACGAGATTTTGTTGAATAAACAACTGGTTTGGGAGGTGGCCTCTATATGATTGAAATAAAAAAATTAACAAAACAAGCTGATACAAAATTGATCTTAAGAAGCATTGATCTCTCCATTAAAAAAGGAGAGACAGTTGCTATCTTAGGTCCGAACGGTGCTGGGAAAAGTACTCTCTTAAAAGTGATTGCCACCCTTATAAAGCCTACTTCGGGTGATATAAAGATAAATGGCTTTGATCTTAAAAAGAATAGTCATGACATCAAGAAGACGCTAGGGTACTTGCCTCATTCCAGCATGCTGTATGATCACTATTCTCCACTTGAAAATCTTGTTTTCTTTGGCAATCTATATGGTGTTAAGAATGTTGAAGAGAGAGCAGAAAAACTTGTAAAGCAAGTGGGATTATCTTTTTTCTTAAAAGAACCAGTTAAGAATTTTTCACGGGGAATGATTCAGCGAATTGCCATAGCAAGAGCTATCGTACATGACCCTGAATTACTACTACTTGATGAGCCACACACAGGACTTGATCAGGGAGCTATTACGATTTTGAATGAAGTCATCCTTTCTTTGAAAAATAAAGGTGCAACGACCTTAATGGTCACACATGACTTTAAACAGGCCGCAGAAATTTGTGATCGAATTATTATTGTAAAAAGCGGAAAAATTGTAGATGACTTTAGGTTAACAGATAAGCAATTGGATTTTGTTACCGAAAAGTATCGTCATCAGGTGGAGGGAGTATCATAAATATGTTTAAAACAGCCCTCTTGATTGCAAAAAAAGATTTATATTCAGAATTGAAAACAAAACAAGTATTAGTAACGATGCTTGTTTTCTCCTTATTAGTCATTCTGGTTTTTAGTTTTGCTTTTGACCCATCCAATCAGACGACAAAAGCAGTTATCCCTGGAGCGTTATGGGTAATCGTTGTGTTTTCCGGAATTTTAGGTTTAAATCGCTCTTTTCTATCAGAACAAAAAAATGATACGATGCAAAGTTTGTTAATTTCTCCTATGAATGCAACAAGTATTTATTTAGGAAAACTAATGGCTAACTTTACGATGATTGCCATTGTTCAATTAGTAGCCATTCCATTTTTATTTCTCCTTTTTGATTTCAAATTTATCGGGAGTTTACCTTACTTTATCTTCGTTCTTTTTTTAGGAAGCTTTGGATTTATCAGTATTGGAACATTTTTAGCATCACTGGCTGCCAACTCGAAAAGTAGCGAAATGCTTCTACCACTACTGTTATTTCCGGTAACAAGTCCTATTTTAATTGGAGCTGTTCAAGCAACCAGAATTATTTTAACAAATATGGAAAAGTTGCCAGACGCAATTGCTTGGATGCAGTTAATCGCAGCGTATGATGTTATCTTTTTTGTACTATGTTTCCTATTAATTGAGTACGTACTGGAGGTTTAATATATGAGTATGAGTTTAAAACAGGAGAAAGCGGTAAAAAACATTGAAGCTCCTATTTTTGAAGCAACTCCTAAATATCAAAAAATCTTATTAGGAGCAACTATAGTTGCCCTAATTGTGGGACTTTCCTTAGTGTTTTTCTACGCGCCTGTTGAAAGGGTAATGGGGATTGTTCAGAAGATATTCTATATTCACGTCCCATCCGCATGGGTTGGCTTTCTTGCCTTCTTTGTAACATTTGTATTCAGTATTCTTTATCTAATAAAAAGAGATAGAAAATATGACACCTGGGCATATGTATCTGCAGAAATAGGCGTTTTATTTACCACAATTGTATTACTTACGGGTATGATTTGGGCAAAATCTTCATGGAATACTTGGTGGGCTTGGGAGCCAAGACTTACTACAGCACTCATTCTTTGGTTTATCTATGTCGCCTATATTATGATTCGCCAAATGGATGGTGTATGGGAAAAGAAAGCTAGATTGTCAGCCGTGTTTGGAATTATTGGATTTGTGGATGTACCAATTGTATTTATGTCGATTCGTTGGTGGAATACCAAGTTTCACCCAGTTGTATTTGGTGAAGGTAAAGACCAATCTGGGGGCGGGCTTGATCCAGAAATGCTTGTTGCCTTTTTAGTGATGATTGGTGTTATGACATTACTTTTTAGTTATTTACTTACAAAAGGTGTTTCGTTAGAAAAAATGAAGATTAAAGTAAATCACTATAAAGAACAAATAAGAGACTCTATTGACAACTAGGGGGGGCAAAATAATGGAATATACTGTTGCTGTATATACAATCGTAACAGTTTTTATTTCTGGCTACGTTTTACTACTTTCGAACCGTAGAAAAAAATTGCAAAAAGAAATAGAATACTTGAAGCAATTAGATTAACAAAAGTGTAATAGGCCTGTTTAAAACAGGCCTTAACTGTACATTACCTAATCAATTATTAGGAGAAAATCTCTATCGATAGAGGACCGGGGGAGACATACTAATGAACAAACCGAGTATCAAGATCCTCGTTTTAGTTGTTGTAATAGGACTGTTCGTTTATTTTGGTGTAGCTCTAGCTAATAGAGGGGAATACACTGGTGTAGGAGAGGCAGCTTACAACTTTGAACTTGAAGATATGGACGGAAAAATGACACAGCTCACTGATTTAAAAGGACAGGTTGTTATTTTAAACTATTTCGCAACTTGGTGTGGACCATGTGTTGACGAAGCCCCAGAGCTTGAAGGGTTTGAACAGGAATATGGGGATAGGTTTAAATTGTTCCTAATCGATCGAGGCGAGACAAAAGATCGGGTTAAAAAATTTGTAAAAGAACATAAAACGACCTCAACCTACTTATTTGACTTTAACCAGAAGGTTTCAAAAGAATACAATGTGGTGGCACAGCCAGAAACATTTGTCATTGATAAAGAAGGAGTTATTAAAGAACATCATATCGGACCGATTACGAAAGATGATCTTTATAAACTTGTAGCTAAATATGAGTAAGATTAAGGGCACAATGCATTTGGCATTGTGTTTTTTATTATCAGTTGGCTATGTTAAAGAACAATGTTGTTTTTTACACATGTGGATTGGATCGAATATGCGAAGACTCATGTTTGTTTGATTTTACAAAATTCCGTAATATAAAGCTTCAGTGAATTCTCCCCCTAATGCAATTATGGGGGTTATCCAAGAGTATTGTGGTTTATTGAATACCCAATCTGCTAGCATATTTATGTTTTATGTCCCCAATATGGTCTATTGGGGACAGATATGCTAGCTTTTTTGAGTGAATTGTCTCCAATAAGCCTCATTGAATACCTAATCTGCTAGCACTTTTCAATTATTTGTCCACAATACATTAGCTTTATTATAGATTTTACCGCTATACCCCTGTAGGTACGCTGTTTTTACCCCGCTAATATTGACATAATTTCCTCAATATTACTTTTTTCTTGATGCAACCTGTCCCAGGAAATAGGTATTTTTGTTAGAAACAAACAAGAAATCCAATTAACTCCAGCTTGAAGAGAGAAATTTCCAATTATACGCAATATAAAATAGCCAAATCCCACCAAAAATACCCATTTAACCTATATACCTATACTGGTACTAGGTAAATTCAGTGCTGAGGAGGCTCCCTGCTACCGCCCTAAGGTACGCGAAGCGCCTGGAGTGGAAATCAACTAAGTTC
>CALCRD010000565.1 GCA_937894355.1 uncultured Bacillus sp. | reverse complement strand
TTTTTGGTTAGGTAATGCTAAACGTTGCGAAATCCGCTAACGCCGTTCTTGCGGGCTGGCTACAGCGGATAGGTGTAAGCCGCTTCCGCTTTTCTATTTTTGCAATTTTGTAATAAATCTTTTGATTCGTAGTGTTGCTTCTTGTAGTTGTTCCATTGAAGTTGCGTAGGAACAACGGATATGGCCTTCGCCACTTTCCCCAAAGACTGCACCTGGGACAACTGCTACTTTTTCTTCGGCTAATAGTCTTTCTGCAAATTCATCTGAAGACAATCCAGTGCTTTCAATCGACGGAAATGCATAGAAAGCTCCACCAGGAATATGGCAAGTTAGGCCCATTTCGTTAAAGGTCTGGACGATATAATTACGACGGCGACGGTAGCTTTTTCGCATTTCTTCAACATCTGAAGCGCCACTTTTCAACGCTTCGATTGCTGCGTATTGAGCCATCGTTGCTGCGCACATCATCGCATATTGATGTATTTTTAAAATAGCTTGCGAAATTTCTTCAGGAGCACAAACAAATCCTAATCTCCAACCTGTCATAGCAAAGCCTTTAGAAAAACCTGAGATTAAAATTGTCCTTTTCCACATGCCATCAATAGCAGCCATACTGGTATACTCTTCATCATAGGCAAGCTCTGCATAGATTTCATCGGAAATAATTAAAATATCATGCTTTTCGGCAAATTGAGCAATCTCCAATAAATCCTGACGAGTTAACATCGTTCCTGTTGGATTGTTTGGTGAACAAATCAATAATGCCTTTGTTTTATTGGTAACTACGCTTTCTAATTGTGCTGATTGGATCTTAAATTCATTTTCCTTTAATGCTTGAACGGGAACAGCCTTCCCTCCAGCAAGTTCGACTAATGGACAATACGAAACAAAGCTAGGTTCTACAACAATAACCTCGTCGCCGGGATCGAGGATTGCTCTGAAAGCCAAATCAATCGCCTGACTAGCACCAACAGTTACAGTTATTTCAGACTTTGGATCATATTTAACACGAAAGCGTTCTTCCATGTATTTAGAAATTCCTTGTCTTAACTCTAGAAGTCCAGCATTAGCAGTATAAGAAGTGTGTCCTTGCTCAAGTGATTGAATCGCTGCTTCTCGGACAGACCAAGAAGTTACGAAATCTGGCTCACCAACCCCTAAAGACACAACACCTTCCATTCCAGCCGCTAAATCGAAAAAACGGCGAATACCTGATGGCTTCATTGTTTCAACTTTTTTTGCGAGATACGTTTTTGTTGTATTCATCAAGGGGACACCACAATCCGTTTATCATCATCAGTTTGCTCAAAAATTGTCCCATCATGTTTATATTTTTTCATAATAAAATGGGTTGTCGTAGAAATGACAGAATCTAGTGTTGATAATTTTTGCGATACAAATTGAGCAACTTCATTCATTGACTCACCTTCAATGATGACAGATAAATCATAAGCACCCGACATTAAGTACAATGATTTCACTTCTTTAAACCGATAAATTCTTTGGGCAATCTCGTCGAAACCTACTCCGCGTTTTGGAGTAACCTTAACATCAATCATCGCCGTTACACCTTCATGTCCATCCACTTTTGACCAATTGACAATCGCTGTATGAAGAACAATGATTTTTTGCTCTTCAAGCATTTTAACCATTTCGGCTGCTTGTTCTACCTCAACTCCGACCATTTTAGCCAAGTCTTCATTGGAGATACGAGCATCTTTTTCTAGAATTTCAAGCACTTCAAGCTCTTTTTCAGAAAGTTGCATGAAACTCCCTCCCTTAATATAAAATGAATTCATGGTACAATCTTTATTGATAGAATTTTTAGTTCATTTTTTAATTTTACCAAAATTAATGCAAAGATGTGTGAATAATATTAATCTTGGGGAAAATATTCTACAAAAAAGACCAAAAAAATCGATTTAGGGCGGTGTTTTAAAGGTGGTAGCTAATTTTGATAAAATTTTCGACCGAACAAATACGGCATCTGTAAAATGGGAAGCGACAAAAAAAATCTACGGTGTTGAAGGTCTGTTGCCAATGTGGGTTGCTGATATGGATTTCCAAGCTCCAAAAGAAGTAACTGAAGCCATTTATAAACGTGCAGACCACGGAATTTTCGGGTATACCTTTACACCTAATTCTACAGTGGAAGCGATTCAAAATTGGCTTGAGAAGCGTCACCACTGGAAAATCCAACCTGAATGGATCCTCTATCATCATGGTGTTGTCCCAGCAATCAGTACAGCCATCCAAGCTTTTACTAATCCTGGAGATCGTGTCATGCTTCAAGCTCCAGTTTATGCCCCATTCTTTGGAATGATAAAAAGTAATGATCGGACAGTTGTAAATGCACCGCTCGAACTGCATGGTAATCGTTATCAGATTAATTTTGAAATATTTGAGCAAAAGCTTAAAGAGGGCGTAAAACTATTTCTGCTTTGCAACCCTCATAATCCTGGAGGAAACGTGTGGACTAAGGATGAGCTATTAAAAATTGGTGAACTATGCCTGAAGCATAATTGCTTAATTTTATCAGATGAAATCCATTCCGACTTAGTATACAAGCCCGCTGCTCATATTCCAATCGCTTCTCTTAGCGATGAGTTGGAGCAACAAGTTATCACCTGTGTAGCTCCAAGCAAAACCTTTAATCTGGCAGGTCTCCAGGCAAGTGCCATAATTATTGCCAATGAAAAATTAAAAAGGCAATTCAATAAAATTCAGCTACAGCAAGGATTCTTTGCTTTGAATACCTTTGGAATTGTGGCTATGGAGGCGGGCTATCGCTATGGCGAAATGTGGCTAGAGGAGCTGCTTACCTACCTGGTTGAAAATAAACGAATTGCTGACCACTATATGAAAGAAAATATTCCTCAAATAAAAATAATCGAACCCGAGGGTACCTATCTTCTTTGGCTTGATTGCCGAAATCTCGGGATGTCTGACAGCGATATCCAGAAAGCCTTATTGGAGAAAGGAAAGCTGGCCCTTGAGCCAGGAACCAAATACGGCACAGAAGGTTCTGGATTTTTACGAATGAACATCGCTTGTCCAAAAAATACGCTATTGGAAGGGTTAGATCGACTAAAGGCTGCTTTTCAATAGATGAGCTTAAAGAGATATATTAGTTGCCCATTCATCTCCGCTAAAAATAATCCAATTCAACTGGGTTGGATTATTTTTTGTTCTTGGAAATTTTTCCGCAAGCAATCGCCTCGCCGGCGTCTCCCGTTGGTTGGGTCATCCCGTCATCTGCCTCTTCCTTGATTACGATGGAAGTACCTTCTTTGGTAAATAACGATGCTTTTCCCTCAAGTAAGGTAACTTGGCCAGCCATCAATTCAGCCTTTGTTTTTCCATCAGGTTCGGTTATTAAATTAGGTAAATCACCGGCATGTGACCCTTTAGGATGTAGCAGTCCGTGTTTTTTTCCCATTGGATTGAAATGTTTTCCGGATGTTTCAAAATCAGGACCTTTGCAATCTCCTTTATCGTGAATGTGGACGGCATGTTTTCCTGGTGGTAAGTCCTTCAAATCAAAGGTAAATTTAACCCCACTTGATTGTTCCTGAAGTTTAACCGTTCCGATTGAATCTCCATCGCTGTCAACCATTTTCACATCTAATTTTGTCGGGTTTTCATTGGCACACCCAGCTATAAAAACAAGCGGCAATAACAACAGCAACCGTCTAATCACCATTTAACCCTCCCACAAAAGCATTTTGCTTTTAGTATTCCGATAGAAGTCAGTTGTATGCGGTAGTGGGTGATTTTCACGAAGAAATAAGCTTCCTTTGGACCAGCTTTGGGCGAGACGCCTTCCGGCCTTGGTGGGTTTTAGGAAAAACAAATGGAGGTCGGGTTGTAGGTGGACCTACGTTAAGTAATTGCTTAATTTGTGGTTGATTTTGGCTGATCTCTTCTGGATTTATTTTCATTGAATACCCAATCTGCTAGCAATTTAGTGTTTTTTGTCCCCAATAAGGTCTATTAGAGACAAATATGCTAGCTTTTTTGAGTTTAATGTCTCCAATAAGCCCTATTGGATACTCAATCTGCTAGCAATTTCCCTTTTTATGTCCCCAATAAATCTGCTTTAGAGCGATTTCACCCCTATACCTATGCAGGTATGTGGGATTTTCACTAGTAATATTTCCTTTTTTTCCTTAAAATTACTTTTCCTTTGTTACATGTAATCCCATTGAAAAGGTATTATTGTAAATTAAAAATAATTTTTCAATATCTATCCAGATGGAATTAATCTTTTTACATTTTATTGAACTGAAATTATCCACAAATGCCCAATTTACCAACATACCTATACTGGTAGTGGGTAAATTTCTAACTAAATCGCAAAAATGCCGCACAATAGCTCAGAAAATAAAAAAGACAGCTATTAGCTGCCTTTAGTCATCCTATTTTGCTTAAGTTGTTCCTCTAGCTCTTTTGCCTTTTTTTCTTCCTTTTTGGAAATTTTTACGATAAGTCTAAACGTAAATATCGCTGCAATAAAGAAGATCGTAAAAGTAAAGGCAGCTGGAATATACTCTGATTTATCCTCCGGAAAATACAAGAATAGAGCTAACACATACGATTGAATCATGATTATTTCTCCCTTCTGCCATTTGGCAGGACCCATGACCATTATATCAGCACCTATTCTATACCGGTCAACCAAAACGATTTACCACAGCCCTACTCTTTTACAGTAATACTCTTGATTACGACATCCTCAACGGGTTTATCTTGGGCTCCAACTTTGGTAGCTGCAATTTTATCAACGACATCCATTCCCTCAATTACCTGACCAAATACCGTATGCGCTAGATCAAGCCAAGGAGTACCACCATTTTGATACACTTCTTTTATCTTGTCTGGATAGTCCGAAATATCGGATTGAGAATTCAAATTTTTATTTTGGACGATAAAAAACTGACTGCCATTCGTATCAGGCCCGGCATTTGCCATTGAAAGGGCACCACGAATATTATACAGCTTGTTAGAAAATTCATCT
>CALCRD010000564.1 GCA_937894355.1 uncultured Bacillus sp. | reverse complement strand
CATATAGGGCTGATTGGGTGACGCTCTTTGCAGGGTTCGTGATTATGATGGTTCCAACAATTTTAGTTTACAGCATTTTCCAAAACTATATTACGCAGAATCTCAATATTGGTGCTTTGAAAGGTTAGGACAAATATTTTGGGAGGGGTGATCTAGTTGTTGTGGAGGAAAAGAGTAAGTGTAATATTGATGCTGCTCTTAGTTTCAGTTGTGATGATTTTTGTTGGTTGTGGCAAGAAAACTGATCAAGCTACAGAAGGTACATATAGCGGAGAGGTGTATCCTGAGAACGGGCTGCCAAAAGATCAGAAGGTTAAAATATCAGGTATACTTCCTGTTGCTGGATGGGGTAAAGAGTATATGGAATATGCAATTGAGACATTTAAGAAAAAGTTTCCGAACGTCAAAATTGAGATGAGATATATTGAAGCCGGATTAACAACATATTCGGAAATTATGAAGGCAACGATCCAAAGTGGCAATGAGCAAGATATCCCGGATTGGGTTTATGGCTATTCGATTTTTACTCGACAGTTAATGGAGCAGGGAAAACTTGAACCCCAAGATGAATTGTGGGAACGCGAACTTTATGATAAACAGAGAGTCAAACTTAAAGATGTCGTTAAACTAGATGAACGTGAAATTTTCAGTGCTGATGGTCATATGTACAAAATTCAAAATACACTTCAAATACTTGGCTTATATTATAACAAAAAGATGATGAGGGATTTTGGATTGGAGCAAGAACCTCAGTATTGGGAGGAATTTTTGGATTACTGCGCCAAAATTAAAGCTCAAGGTATCGCACCCCTTGTAATGGATGGCAAACATGCATATCCCTATTTCAAATATGGTTGGGGAACAATTCCCTTTTCTGTTGGTGGTGCAAAATTTCAAGATGACTTATATTATAACAGACCAGATGTCTATATTTCAAAGCCATATGTAACAATGTATGAACGTCTCGTAGAGTTCGCTAAACGTGGATATCTTCATCCTGGTACGACAAGTTTTGATCACACTCAATCGCAGATGGAATTTCTCCAAGGGGAAGCTGCGATGACTACAAATGGTACTTGGATTGCGAACGAGATGAGAGATGTACTCCCAGCTGATTTTGAGTGGGGTTTTATCCCTTGTCCTGGCAATGATGAAGGACAAGAGCAAGTGATAATAATGACTTCAGAAGGAATGGGCTATATTTGGAAGAACAAACCTGAATTAACAAAACGATGGGTTAAGGAATTTAATCTTTGGTTGCTTAACATTGATGTTCAAGAGAAAATGGGAAAAGCTGGTTCAATTCCAGTTCGCAGTGATTTTTTTGAAGAGAGTGGAGGGGATATGCTTTCGCCATCAGCTAAAGTTGCTTTAGAGGTGATCCAAGATCCCCGAATTAAGCTTGTTAATTATAATCTTCGTGAGAGAACAATCAGCAATGTGGAAATGAGTAAGTTAAATAAAATTAAGGGTGACAACTTTATAGAACTTATTAACGGACGGAAAACACCTGCCCGGGCTGCAAAGGAGTTAAATGATGTCTATATGAAGGGTTTGAAATTAGAAAAAAGAGAATAGGGAAATTTTGCGTCTAAAAAAAGTAGAAGTCTGAAAATAACCAAGCTATGAAAATGAGTGTTTTCGGAAACACATTTCTTAGAATTTGAAGTAATAGAGTCTGCATATTCGGTTAAGTGGCGGGATGCGATCTTCATTTGCAACGGTACAGCAACCATGCTGCAGGAAACGGATTGAATAGCATGGAGATATAAAGCCGAAGGTTTTCTGAGAGGAGTGATGGAACATGCATAATCGATACTCAATGACTTTTCTGGTTTCTATTCTGTTAATGTTTTTTTCGCCTTTATGTAACGCTTACGCCTCTACTCCAATTTTAAACTTAGCAAGGGAGCCTGGAGTATCTTATTCAGTTAGCCCTGGTAACTTTTCAAAAGAAATATCAGCCGATCGCGATAACATTTTAATAGATGGAGTTAAAGATCAAGGTGCTAAAACTGGTGTCTGCTATGAGTTTTGGAATAAGCCGCCTGAGGAATCTTATATCACCGTAGATCTGGATTTAGGAGCATCTTTTCCTATCAGTGCAATATCCTTATTTGGTAGACACCATGCAAGCTCCTATCATATTACCAGATTGAGATATTCAATTAGCGAGGATGGGATTGTCTTTACCCAAGTAGGCGAAGTTCTAGAGGAAAGTATTGTCCAACCAGTAGCAACGTGGGGCAACTGGAGCGACACACTGGATGTAGGTTGGCAATCAGCTCGGTTTATAAGAGTAACTGCCTGGACTGGTGAAGCAGGATATTACGTTAATCTTGAAGAGATTGAAGTTTTTGGTGCTCAAAAGCCTGCAACTCCTCAAAATGTAAATGTAGAGCGTTTAAGTAGTTCTAAAGTTGAAATTAGTTGGGAAGATTTAGGAGAGGGATATTCTTACCGTATATATCGCTCTACAAGTCAAGATTTTATTCCTTCAACTGATAATTTGATTGCAAGTAATTTGACGGAATCATTTTTTTCAGACGATCAAATTGATGGACTGGAATATTATTACAGAGTTGCTGCATTTGTTATGGCAGGAGAGATTGAATTCGAAGGTGAAGCTTCAGAAGTGGAAGCTGTAGCTCCTGTTGCTATGGTAAGAGGAGTTGTTATAGATGAAGCTGGGTTAGTTTTGTCAAGTTGTAAAGTATCAATAGCTGACATTAATGTTACCACAATGACTAACAGTGAAGGTATATATATACTCGATAACATACTTGTTGGAATGCAATTACAACTCAGAATCTCAAAGACCGGATATTATCCAGCTTATCAGACAGTATTACTTGCTCCAGGGCAACAAGAGGTTTGGGATGTAACGTTAATTTTAGACCAGACTCCGGGAGTTAAAAACTTAGCAAGGGAGCCTAGAGTATCTTATTCCGTTAGCCCTGGAACCTTTTCAAGAGAAATATCAGCCGATCGCGATAATATTTTAGTAGATGGAGTTAAAGATCAAGGTGGTAAAACTGGTGTTTGCTATGAGTTTTGGAATAAGCCACCTGAGGAATCTTATATAACCGTTGATCTGGATTTGGGTGCAACTTTTCCGATAAGCACAATATCTTTATTTGGTAAACACCATGCAACCGTTTATCATGTTGGCAGAGTGAGGTATGCGATTAGTGATGATGGAGTTGTTTTTACCGAAGTAGGAGAAAATTATGGGGAAAATATTCTTCAACCAACGACGGGTACCTGGAGCGATAGTATGGATGTTGGTTGGCAATCAACTCGGTTCGTAAGAGTAACTGCCTGGGCTCGTTTAATAAAAGGTTATCAAATTAGCCTTGAAGAGATTGAAGTTTTTGGTGCTCAAAAGCCCGTTACTCCTCAAAATTTAAATGTAGAGCGTTTGAGTAGTTCCAGTGCGAAAATTAGTTGGGAAAGTTTGGGAGAGGGATATTTTTACCGCGTATATCGTTCTACAAATCAAGACTTTCTTCCTTCAGTAGACAATCTGATTGCAGATGATTTGACAGAAGCAACTTTTATAGACACCGAAATTGATGCTCAAGAATATTACTATAGGATAGTTGCATTTATTATTGCAGGGAATATTATTGAATTTGAAGGAGAAACATCTGAAGCGGTATCAGCAGTTCCTGTTGCTATAGTGAGAGGGACTGTTAAGAATGAAGCTGGCTTATTCTTAACAAATTGCAAAGTATCAGTTGCTAGTATGGGTTTAATAACATGGACTGATGATGCCGGGGCTTATGTTTTCGATATGCTATCGATTGAAACACAATTGCAAATTACAATTGAGAAGACAGGATACTATCGTGCCTATAAGACGTTTGTATTAGCGCCGCAGCAGGAGGAGATCTGGGATGTAACGTTAATTTTAGATCAGACTCCAGGAGTTAAAAACTTAGCAAGGGAGCCAGGAGCATCGTATTCCGTTAGCCCTGGGAACTTTTCAAGAGAAATAGCAGCCGATCGCGATAATATTTTAATAGATGGAGTTAAAGATCAAGATGGCAAAGTTGGTGTCTGCTATGAGTTTTGGAATAAGCCGCCTGAGGAATCTTATATCACCGTAGATCTGGATTTAGGAGCATCTTATCCAATAAACGCAATATCCTTATTTGGAAAAAACCATGCAAACGTTTATCATGTTGGCAGAGTGAGGTATTCGATTAGTGATGATGGAGTTGTCTTTACCCAAGTAGGCGAAGTTTTTGGGGAAAATATTGTCCAACCAGAACCGTGGGGTACCTGGAGCAATAGTGTAGATGTAGGTTGGCAATTAGCTAGGTTTGTAAGAGTGACTGCCTGGACTCGCTTAATAAAAGGTTATCAAATAAGTCTTGAAGAGATCGAAGTGTTAGGGCTTACTCGGGCAGCAAAAGTAGAGGGATTGACTGTTCAGAGACTGGCTGAAGATCAGGCGAGGCTCAATTGGACAAATCAGGGAGCGGGTATAGTCTATAGGGTTTACCGCTCAGAAGATTCCATTGTTGAGCCGATAGCAGATAATTTAGTTGCGGATAATTTGCAAACAGCATTTTTTGTTGATGATAGCATCAATTCCAATCGTTATTATTATACTGTTACAGCTTGTGTTGCCGTAGGGCAGGATCGCTTTGAGGGTGAATCTTCAGAGGAGCGTGAGCTTAGTCCAGTTGGTAAGATAGAGGGATACATTGATGGCGATCGTGAAATAGATCCGCAAGATTTTGCCAATTGCACCATTGAAGTTGAGGGAACGGGGCTGATTACTACAGCAAATATAGATGGGTCTTTCTCACTTCCTTTGCTACCGGCTGAGAGGGAGCTCAGTATTATTGTGAGACTCAAAGGCTATCAGAAGCAATCAATTACCCCTACTTTAAATCCGGGTCAAGTGTTTAGTTGGAATCCCACCCTTATTTTAGATATCTATCCACCTAATCCTCCAGTTAATGTTGAAGCTAAAGCGCTCAGTCCCGGCTTGATCCAACTTACATGGGATACTCCACAACCTCATCCTGAGGATCAGAATCTGCCATCTTACTATAATGTTTATCGTGCTATGGAAGCAGTTTTTGAAATAAATGAAAATAATTTACTTGTTTCTGGTCTTGTGGGCACTCAATATCCTGATAAAAATATCGAAAATGATAATTTTTACTATTATGCTATTGTTGCCTATGATGAGGCTGATAATGATGCGGCCCCTGTCAGGGTTGAGGCTCAAGCAATACCTGTCCCAACAATCTCTTCAGTTCAGCCTATAGGTGGAATGCCTACTGTTGGCGATGTCCATTTTAAGTGGTCAAATGTAGAGGGGGCTCTCTCCTATATATTAGAATATGCGCAAAACGAGGCATTTGAAAATGTTGAGAGTACGGGAGAACTTACTGGTTGTGAGTACATAGCATCTAGCCTCGCCTCTGGCATTTGGTATTGGCGAGTAAGGGCACTTTTGCCGTATGAGGTAGCGACAGATTATAGCCCTGTGCAGAGCTTTAGTGTAGATGCCATAGAGGATGATTGTCTTAACGTTAGGAAGATTACCATTTACCCTAACCCGGCAAATCCGCTGCAAGGAGACATTTCTTTTGGCTATATTCTAGATCAAGCTGGCAGTGTAATGCTGAAGATTTTTAATACCTCAGGCAAGTTGGTCCGCTCTGTTGACCTTGGGCGAGTATCTGCAGGCGCAGTACAATATAATTGGGACGGACTTGATAATACGGGACGCTTGGTAAACAATGGTGTATATTTAGTTCTGATTTCTGCAACTAATTACCAGGTCGAGCCAAGGCGGGCAGAGGGCAAGGCCCTGCTTTTAATAAACAAGTGAGGAGGTGGAGGTTTTGCGTAAATATCACCTCTGTATTCTGTTCTTATTAGTAATGGTAGGAAATATAGCTACACAAGATAGTTTTTTTGCCGGAAACTTTCCTCATCTCGGTTACGGTGCACGTGCCCTAGCCTTAGGTGAGGCCTATACCGCTGTAGCAGATGATCTATCTGCTCTCTATTGGAACCCAGCTGGACTTATTCAGCTTGAGAGCAATGAGGTGCTTACTCAAAAAAATGAGTTAGCTGGAGGATTGGTAAATCAAAACGTTATTACTGTTGGGCAGATCAAGCTGTTAGACGGTACGTTAGCTGCAAGTTGGGCGAGAATTTCACCAACATCACAATTGTATTCATATGTTGAAGACACCATTTCTCTAGGAATTGCGAGAAAGCTCGGATCTTTAGGCGTTGGTCTCTCCACCAAAGGCTATCGGAGTTTTTTGACCGGTGATGAGCAGGACGACGAAGTTTGGGGAGTAGGTTTGGATTTGGGGATTTTGTTAAAAAGCAAACTGGGAGACTTTGGTTTTACTGCAAGGGATCTCCTAAGCTATTTGAATTATGGTGATTCCACTGGTGATATCCCCAGGGAGTATTCTGTGGGTTATGCACTTAATAAAACTGATTTCAGTTTGCTTTTAGGTTTGGATAAGCAAAATGAGGAATCACTTTTTAAGATCGGTTTTGAACAACACCTCTTTGATAATATAAAAATTCGCATGGGTCGAAAAGGTGAAAGTTGGTCTGGCGGGGTTGGTATTTCATTTCAAAATATAAAGCTGGATTATGCTTATTGCAGTGGTGTTTTAGAAGGATTAAATATAACTTCGTTTCGTTGGACTTTTTAGGGGAGGGGGTGGAATCTTGAAGCCATACTTTCAGTTAAGCTCTTTGATTTTGACTTTGCTCTGTTTAATAATCGTGAGCCCTTGCCGAGCAGCAAGTGTTGAGGAGTTAGAAGATAAAGTAAGTGGTGTTATTGGGGAGCTTGCAAGAGCAGAAAGTCAACTTGTTCAGAGTAGGAGAAAAGCTACCAAGACTATTTTCTACCAAGGAAACTTT
>CALCRD010000563.1 GCA_937894355.1 uncultured Bacillus sp. | reverse complement strand
GTTGGTGACAATTCACCCGGTTTCTGAGCTATATGGTGAGGTAGACATCTGGTGCCCGGTTTTGTTCAATTACGACTCCCCAAATGCAAAAGCCAGACAGAGTTTAGGAGAAAAAGTTTGGTGGTATACATGTGTGGTACCGAAGCAACCATATCCCACATATCAAATGGATGATGATGCAATCAGCCATAGGATTTTGTCGTGGTTGCAGGTTAAGAATGCTGTTGATGGGACGTTGTATTGGAGCACCACAGTTTTTCAAAAATGGAATGGGGCAGAGTATGTACCACGGGATGTATGGACAGATCCACTATCCTATCCAAGTGCGAATGGGGAGGGTTTTCTCCTTTATCCCGGAACTGAGTATGGGATAGATGGCCCCATCGGAACAATCAGGCTGGAGATGATCAGAGAAGGAAATGAAGACTTAGAATACTTTTGGTTGCTTGAGGATGCAGCTCGTAGATATGGTTTGTCAGAGGAAGAGATTGAAACAATTATCAATAAGATCATCGAGCCTGTTGCAACAGAACTCACAGATTGGAAGCGGGATCTTGAATTGTTTTATGATCAGCGCAGTGTGCTTGCTGATCATATTGTTTACTTTCAATTTAGGCTTCCATAACATTTGTATTAATAGGCTCAAAGAGCAAGAGCGGTGTAGGGCTTATTGCAAGTGAAGATAGCATAGCGTGTGGGACAGGAATTGAATTCCCGCTTGATATGTAGATTGTTTTTCGGCAAGCCCTAGCATTGTTTTGAAACTATAATGTACCCCTAAAACCAGACAAAGTTTTTAAAAATCTAAGTGAACCTGCTATAATGAAGGCAGCAAATATTGCCGGAAAGTTAGAGGTTCAAATAGGGATGAAACGAAGACTATTTAAACCTGAATTCAAAGCTAAAATTGTGATGGAGATCCTCAAAGAGGAAGAAACTCTCGGTGAGATTGCCGCACGAAATGAGCTAAATCCGAATTAGCTGCGCGGTTGGAGAAAAGAGTTTATAGAGAACGCAGCTAGAGTCTTCTCGGAAAAACGTGATGCTAAGGAACTTAAAGAGAAAGAAAGGCAAATGGAGCAGGATCGTAACGAGTTATTGGCTAAAGTCGGTCAACTGACAATCGAAGTTGACTGGCTCAAAAAAAATCTGCAGATATGTTTGGACCCGAGTACGAGAAGAAGTTTACTAAGCGCTAATTCCAATCTTACTCTGACTAGGCAAAGCCCTCTCCTAGATGTTAACCGCACTAGTGCATATTATGTTCCTTTAGAAAAAGACTTGGAACACGAAAACTTAGTGAAGGAACGCTTAGACTATTGGCATACCCAAATGCCCTACCTAGGCGTCAGAAAGCTGAAGGTAGAGCTTAAGGAAGACGGCATTGAATCCAGTCCCTGAGCTATATGGTGAGGTAGACATCTGGTGTCCAGTTTTGTTTAATTACGATCCTCAAAAGGCAAAAGCTAGACAGAGTTTAGGAGAGGTGATTTGGTGGTATAAATGTGTGGTACCGAAGCAACCATATCCCACATACTTAATGGATGATGATGCGATCAGTCATAGAATTTGGTCGTGGCTGCAGGTCGAGAATGCTGTTGATGGGACGTTGTATTGGAGCACCACAGTTTTTCAAAAATGGAATGGGATAGGATATATAGCACGGGATGTATGGACAGATCCATTAGCCTACCCAAGTGCGAATGGTGATGGCTTTCTCCTCTATCCTGGAACTGAATATGGGATAAATGGTACCATCGGTACAATTAGGTTAGAGATGATCAGGGAAGGAAATGAAGACTTAGAATACTTTTGGTTGATTGAAGATGCAGCTCGAAGATATAGCACGCCAGAAGAGGAGATTGAAGAAATTATCAATGAACTTATCGATCCTGTTGCAGTAGAGCTTATAGATTGGATACAGGATCCTGAACTATTGTATATTCAACGGAAAAAGGTTGCAAAGGAAATCAGTTGCTTTCAATCAAAGCTTAAGTAGCTGTTTTATCTTTCTGCTATTATCAGAGGTTGCTAAATGCAGGTATATAGAAATGGAGGAAATGCGATGAAAAAAATAAGCTTTTGGTTGTTGATAGTTCTTTTGGTTTCCTTGAATATAGCAACAGAAAGCCAAAACTTGTTGGTAAACCCTTCATTTGAAGAAAGGATTCCAAGCGGGATGCCTTTAGGTTGGTCTGCTGCCTGTGATGGTGGTTCAACAGCTATGTGGGATGCGAATGCCTATAAAGGCAGTGGGGCAGGGAAAATCATTAAGGTAAGAGATGGGATAAGCAATGTCGCTGCTTTAACACAAACAGTTTCCACCGAATCGAATACGCGATATACACTTTCAGGGTTTGCTTTTTCTCAGGGGGTTAAGAACGGAGTAGCAGTATTATTCGCCTATGAATTTGATGTTAATGAAAACTATCTCGGCCTTACAAATTGCGCTATGGTACCGATAAATGGTGGAGGTTATCAGCCTATTACAACTAGCTTGACAACAAGACCTGAAACAAAATGGCTTCAGGTACGATTTGAAATTGCCCAAAAGACAGCAGAGGGCCAAGCGTGGATCGATGATGTTTATCTGGGGCAATATAGTGAGGCACCAGCTGTAATCCAAAATTTAATTGCGACCAAAATAGGGGATAGCGTTCGCCTCATTTGGGAAACTAATGGAAATACACAGCGCTTTTTAATTTTCGGTGGTACCAGCCCCAACTTTGTACTTACTGATGGCTACCTTTTAGGTGAATCTAGTGAGTTATTTTGGCAGAGTAATCAATTTCCAGCGATGTCAGTGCCAGAGGGTTCATTACTAGAAGGAATACAGCCTAATCGTTATTATGCTGTAGTTGCCACAGATGAAGCACTTAATATGAGTGCTCCCGTTTACAGCCAAAGAATGGTTTTTACTCAAGAAACAAAAGTGGTAGGATGGACTATTGGAACCCGTAAAGTGAAGCGCGACGGGTGGCCTAGTTACCTTATGGCTGGCCCTATCAAGATTTTCGCAGCTCGTAATGAGTATGAACCTTTCCAGGTTTTAGTTAGACCATTTAGTGAACCACTAATAAATCTGACGGTTACTGTATCCGACCTGATTGTGGATGGAGCACGGATTGATAAAGAAAATATCGAAGTTAAAGTTCCACATTATATTTGGCTGGATAAAACATATTGGTCGAGTAATGAATTAAGCAGTACCTATAACCCAGGTTGGTACCCAGATGCCTTAATTCCCATTGGCGCTCTAAACAATGTAACTGCACCTGTGGATACTAACATGCCAATCTGGTTTACAGTTTATATCCCTTCCAATACCAATCCAGGAACGTATAACGGGACAATCACCATTCGTTCTCAAGGACTGGTGGTGGCAGAACTACCACTTGAGTTGGAAGTTTGGCCAGTTACATTACCAGTTGAAAACCATCAAGAAACTGCATTTGGTTTATGGTTGAATCAGGTTGCACCTGCGCATAACCTTTCTCAAACTGATCCAGCATTTTTACCAATAGCCTGGAACTATTACTGGTATCTTGTTAAACATCGAATAAACCCACGCGAGCTACCAATTTCTCCGCTTTCCGAGGAAGCAGTAGCAGTTTTGCAAGATCCGCGGATCACATCTTTTGAAATTGATTGGTCAGAAGCAAGGTATAACCCTGCTTTCAGCCAGCATGTTGAAAGGCTGCGGCAATTGGGGTTACTTGAGAAGAGTTTTATTTACGTTATGGATGAGCCATCACCGGATAAGTATCCAATCGCCTATGAGCGCGGACAACATGTCCATAGTTTTGGCACAGATGTGAGAGTGTTGGTGACAATTCACCCGGTTTCAGAGCTATATGGTGAGGTAGACATCTGGTGCCCGGTGTTGTTCAATTACGACTCTCCAAATGCAAAAGCCAGACAGAGTTTAGGAGAGGTAGTTTGGTGGTATACATGTGTGGTACCGAAGCAACCATATCCTACATATCAAATGGATGATGATGCGATCAGTCATAGGATTTTGTCGTGGCTGCAGGTTAAGAATGTTGTTGACGGAACGTTATATTGGAGCACCACAGTTTTTCAAAAATGGAATGGGACAGAATATATAGCACGGGATGTATGGACAGATCCACTATCCTATCCAAGTGCGAATGGGGAGGGTTTTCTCCTTTACCCCGGAACTGAATATGGAATAGATGGTCCTATTGGTACAATTAGGCTAGAGATGATCAGAGAGGGAAATGAAGACTTAGAATACTTTTGGCTGCTTGAAGATGCAGCTCGTAGATATGGTTTGTCAGAAGAAGACATAACGGTAATTGTTAATGATATCGTCAATCCTATTGCAGTAGAACTCACAGATTGGAAGCGGGATCCTGAATTACTGTATAATCAACGTAGCATACTTATGGACTATATTTATTACTTTCAATCTAGGCTTCAATAGCACTTGATTTATAATAATAGCTATTATAGCTCAAGAAGATGTTTTTGGTTTCGTGAAGTTTGAACAATAATGGTTCATTGACCTCACCTTCTTGTTTGAGTTCAAATAGTTGACAAGTCAGATGTAGTTGGTTACTGCAAAAACGCGGTAGGGCTTGCTGAAAGCAAATATAGCGTATTGGGCAGGTGTTTTAACGCTCGTTCAAAATATAAACCCGATTAACTTGTGAACAAATTAATAAAGAGATTGTTATTCAGCAAGCCCTAGATAAAATTGCTTTGAGGTAGTAAAATTTTCTGGAAACTTGCTAAGAATGTGGAGTGAGAGGTTTGACAAACAATAATGGTTATGGCACAAAAGTTTTCAACAAGGATGGTTTTAGATTAGGCATTATTATCAACAATAAAGCTGTGGAGAACCAGGACGGTACAATTATTCATGATTCGCTTAAGGTTGAAATTGAATCTGGTGGCTTTGGCCTTGAAACTTTAGAAACAATTAACATTCAAGGCCATGAAAATCAAGCTTTTGAGCTTAACGAGATAGATATTCTAATTGAGATCCCATTAAAAGATATCCATGGATATTGGCTTCCTGCAAGGTCGAATTCAAACCATATTGGCCCAGGACCTAGGCTTGATTGGGAACTCACTTTACCAATGACTGAAGTAATTGCTCGTGTTGCTCCTAATTTTGGGATGCCTGCGATTGCTTTTGTGAATAGGGAGATGAATAATCGTTTTTTTTGCGGATTAGTGAATCATAGTATTGACACCGAAGTTAAGGCAAAATTATCATTAAAAGATGGTGCTTATATTGTAAGTTTTCGTCGACCGTTAAGTGGAGAAATTACTAATTTAAAATCTTGGGTCGAGAAATTATTTATTTCTACAGAGCCTCAACCTTGGTTTGAAGTTCTAAATCAGTACCATAGAATCTATCAAGAAATAAACCCATCAATTTATCAGGCGCCTGCTGCTGCTTTTGCTCCGACTTATTGTACCTGGTATAGCGGGCATGCAAATATAAATGAGGGTTGGGTAGAGGAGCAGGCGAAACAGGCTGCGGAATTAGGTTTTGGTTCTATCATCCTGGATGATGGATGGTTCGATCCGGAAATAAAGATGGTTGGACATAATATAGAGGAGACAATTAACATAATAACTAATCATGATGAGAGTGGTTTGGGAAGGAATGTTGAAGATTGGTATTCAAAAACAGGCGATTATTTTCCGGAACCCTCCAAATTTCCTGATTTTGCTAAGCATGTAAAAAGAGTTCAAGCGATGGGATTAAAATATATTCTCTGGGTAGCCCCCCTGTTAGTTGGTCCGGAGAGTAGTGTTGCAGAATCACTAAATGAATATTTGGTTAACGGTAGTTTGTGTGTTCGAAAAGAACGGGTTCACGAATTTGTTATAGAAAAACTTAAATTTTTGCTCTTAAGCACAGGTGTTGATGGCTTTAAAATAGACTTTATAGATCATGATCATACTGCTTGTTGTTATCATAATGAACACGACTACGAAACTTCAGGACAAGGGATAGAAGCCCTCCTTTCAAAAATTGTTAATGAGCTTCGTAAAATAAGGCCTGATCTAATGCTTGAATTTCGACAAAAGTATATTAACTTTTCGAGCAAAGCGTTTGCTACTCAGTTTCGTGTTGTAGATGTGCCTTTTGATTATGATCAAAATCGCCGAAATTTTATACAAGTAAAATCCATTTTGGGTCCAGGTGTTGCTGTACACTCAGATCCAGCCCATTGGCGTTTAGATGATTCTTTAGAAAATGTTTCCCGCCATATGATTGCCAGCATCTTTGCAGTTCCTCAAGTTTCTGTAAATTTATGTGCCCTTCCTACTGAGCAAAAACAAATTATTAAAGTTTGGCTGGATTTTTATAAGGATAATAAAGATCTAATCACCAATGGGGTATTTAAGCCTGTTTTTATAAACGGTGACTTCCCGATTATTAGTTTAGAAGACGAGACGACTCGCCTTGTTGGTGTTTTTGGCGATAATATATCTTTAAGTAACTTAGGCTCCTTGAACAAAAATATCATTATTATTAACAGTAGTAATGGACCTTGGTGGGACCCTCTTTTGGATGGCCTCGAATGCCATTATAAGATATATGATCAATTTATGAAAGTAATAGATAATGGAAAGATCCCAGTTGGAGGCATTTTAAGACTTTTTTCGGATAATGTAAAAATCTAGCCGTATGCTCACTTTCCGACCATCTTTTTTCCAATCAAAATAATGATCAAACCACTGGGGTTCTAGGGTTTCATAGAGGTAAGTTTTACTTTCTTTGTACTTTGATAAAACCATATGAGACTGTTAGCTACTAAACCCCAATTCCGCAAAACAATATCACAAGTGTTTGATTCGGTTTAAAGGATTTCCTGCACCCATGATGAAGTATATTAATAATTTGAGTTTCGCACCCCAGTTAAGAGGAAAAATT
>CALCRD010000562.1 GCA_937894355.1 uncultured Bacillus sp. | reverse complement strand
TAAAATGGTTTTATAGGGCAGAAAACGAAAGAGTGATTCTTAATGAGTAATAATACACAATCGATGATATTAACTATTTATGGAGATTATATCCGCCATTATGGCAATAAAATTTGGATTGGAAGCTTAATACGGTTGTTAAAAGAGTTTGGTCATAATGAACAAGGCGTTCGAGTGGCTGTTTCACGAATGATGAAGCAGGGTTGGATGCAGTCAGAAAAAAAGGGAAATAAGAGTTATTATTTTTTGACTAGCCGTGGTGTCAGTCGGGTGGAAGAAGCGGCACGAAGAATATTTAAGTTAACGCCACATGAATGGGATGGAAAGTGGCGAATTTTGATGTACACCATTCCGGAGGAAAAAAGACAAATTCGTGATGAATTACGGAAAGAGTTACTTTGGAGCGGGTTTGGTAGCTTTACCAATGGTTGTTGGGTAACACCGAACAATTTGGAGGAAGAAGTTAAACTGTTAATTAGTAAATACAATATAGAAGAATATGTTGATTTTTTTGTATCGAAATATACAGGTCCTAAAAAGGATCATGAATTACTTGAAAAGAGTTTTCCGCTAGAGGACATTGAAGAAAAATACGAACATTTTATCGATGAATATAGTAAAAAATATATCGTCTACCAAAGTATTATTCAGCGCGGCCAGGTGACCGATGAGGAATGCTTTGTAGAGAGAGCGAAGCTTGTTCATGAATACCGCAAGTTTCTATTTATTGATCCCGGCTTACCAAAGGAATTATTACCGGAACGCTGGAGTGGGAATCATGCTGCATTGTTGTTTAGTCAGTATTATAAAATATTAGCAGAGCCAGCTAATCGCTTTTTTGAGGAAGTTTTTTCAAAGGATAATGATCTGGAAAGGAAAAAAAGCACCTATGATGCCTCAGAACATCCGTTAATATGTCTACAAACAAAAGATTCCTAGGCTAAAAATAGCTTAGGAATCTTCTTATGTATGCCTAGACTAGAAATAGGTTTTAGGCGTTTTGTTTTTCTTGGTTAGCAAGCTCTGCTTTAAATTCGTAACCTTTTTGAACATAAGAGTCGATCGATAATTGAATAAGCTCTAAATCCTTTTCGGTGATTTCTCGAACGACTTTGCCTGGGGCTCCCATTACTAGCGAACGAGGGGGGATTTTCTTTCCAGCTGGAATAAGAGCATTGGCACCGATTATGCATTCTTCACCAATCTCAGCACCGTCTAATATCGTAGCACCCATTCCAATGATTGAACGTTTTCCAATCTTGCAGCCATGGAGGATAACATTGTGTCCAACCGTAACTTCGTCCTCCACAATACATGGATTTCCTTCATATAAATGAATCGTAGAATTGTCTTGGATGCTACAGCGATTGCCAATGATGATGGCATCTTCATCGCCTCGTAATACTGAATTAAACCAAATAGTCGATTCCTTTCCAATTTTCACATCTCCAATTACATGAGCACCTGGTGCCACAAATACACTGTCATGAAGAAGCGGTTTTTTCCCATTGTAAGATATAAGCATAATATCCTCCTTTAATCTTTTTAGAATTTTTTGAATTTTTGCAATTGTTTTTATTTGTTATTTATTATAACATAATTATTAAGGGAGTGATGAAAATGAAATATATTTGTAAGCAATTATCTATTAAATATCCAATCATTCAGGGAGGAATGGGAAATATCAGTAACGCCATTCTAACCTCAGCTGTTTCCGAAGCAGGAGGTTTGGGTACAATTGGTTGTGGTACGATGACTCCAAGAGAAGTGGAAGAAATCATTATTGAAACAAAGCAAAGGACAAGCAAGCCATTCGCAATTAATATAGCAATTACTGTTACAGAATATTTAACGGATTTAATCAATTTGGTAATAAAACATAAAATTCCAGTTGTTTCACTATCAGCTGGTAATCCATCCCCATTTATTCCGTTTCTTCAACAGCAAGGAATAAAAGTCATCGCCGTTGTGGCCTCGGTCAAGCATGCCAAGAAAGCGGAAGCAGCTGGTGCAGATCTGCTGGTAGCGGAGGGCTATGAAGCAGCAGGAATTAACTCTGATCTTGAACTAACAACCTTTACGCTTATTCCTCAAATCTCGCAATCTGTGAATATTCCTGTAGTTGCAGCAGGTGGAATTGGTGATGGAAAAGGTCTGGCAGCTGCATTGATGCTCGGTGCCAGTGGTGTCCAAATTGGCACACGCTTTATTGCTACACAGGAAGCCCCGTTTTCTAGCCGTTATAAACAAAATTTGGTAGAGGCTAGTGATACGGATACTGTGATAGTCGGCCGTTCTGTAGGCAGGGTTAGAAGAATGCTGAAAACCCCTTATGCTAGCAAATTACTTAGCATAGAAGAGAATGGAATGACTTTAGAGCAATATAGTGAGATGACTTCTGAAAAACAACATATAACTGGTGCCATGAATGGTGATCTGGAAAACGGCTTTATTAATAGCGGACAAGTAGCTGGTTTAGTTTCTAATATTCCAACTGTAAAAGAATTAATAGAAACGATGATGGAGGAAGCACAACAGCAAATTAACAGAAATGTTAATGATTTTGCTGAAGTAATCGCATAAGTGTAAAGCTTTATCGCAGATTTGCGGGTAGTAAAACCCCTAGCTAGAAGCTTTGCTTTATAATTGCAAGTACCAATGAGCCCAAAGGGAAATCCTTTCGGGCTTTTTTTCTGTTAAAAAATAGTAGCAATGCCAGGAAAGATTAACGAGTAGCTAAAGGAAGTTTAGTTATATTGCTAGTTCTACTTTATAAATAATATAATTATCTGAAATATCTAAATATTCTTTACATTTAAATAGGTCTATGCTATTTTTAATGAGAATCATATAACATATTTTTGTCTGCCGTAAATTTATTGATTCGTAAAATTCAATTGGAAACTGAGGTGATTGATAGAATGATAATGAAAATTATCTAGTTGATAGACTTTTATTATTAATCGCCATAAAAAACGAAACAGTTGCAGTATTGCAGGAAAAAAATGAAATACTAGGGAGGCGCTTATGGAATTAAAAAATTATGCACAAGAATCATTGATGACTGTAAAACAAGAGGTTTCCTACACGTCATTAATAGAGACGAATGATTTTAAGAGTTTGATTAAAAGGAAAAAGGCGTTTATTTTGCCAATGACCATTTTCTTTTTCGTTTTCTATTTTTCTCTACCAATTTTGGCAGCCTATACAAAAGTATTAACAACAAATGCTATTGGCCATATTACCTGGGCTTGGGTTTTTGCGTTATTACAGTTTGTGTTGGTGTGGGTTAGCGGAATTATCTATATTAAGAAGTCTGAATATTATGATAAAGAGGCTGATGATATATTAACTAAATATAAGGAGGAGTTAAACGTATGAGTCCGATAGCGCTATCCTTATTTTTAGGAATTATCATGTTAACCTTAATCATCACCTACTTTTCGTCGAAGAAAACCAAAAGCGCAAGTGATTTCTACACGGCTGGCGGGGGATTAACAGCATGGCAAAATGGACTAGCAGTAGCAGGTGACTTTATGTCTGCAGCATCATTTTTGGGGATTACGGGTGCTATCGCGCTAGTAGGTTTTGATGGTTTTTATATGAGTATCGGAAATCTTGTTGCTTTCTTGATTCTGCTTTATCTTGTGGCAGAACCCCTGCGAAACTTAGGGAAATATACGATGGCTGATATGATTACTGCTCGATTTAATTCTAAAAAGGTTCGGGGTGTAGCAGCTACTAACACTTTGGTTATCTCGATCTTCTATATGGTTGCTCAGTTGGTTGGTGCTGGTGGGCTAATCAAATTATTACTAGGTATTGATTTTGGATTATCAGTAATGATTGTGGGAATTTTGATGACCATATATGTAATTTTTGGAGGCATGACGGCGACAAGTTGGGTTCAAATCACCAAGGCAGTGCTGTTGTTAATTGGATCCTTTATTTTGACCTTTATCGTGTTTGCCAAGTTCAATTTTAATGTAATGAACATGTTTGAACATGTTAAATCGGCAACACCATTAGGTGAAAGTTTCTTAAATCCAGGAAACAAATACAAAGATGGACTAGATATGATTTCCTTTAATATGGCACTGGTTTTAGGTGCTGCTGGCCTACCACATCTACTAGTTCGCTTTTTTACGGTTAAGGATGCGGCGACTGCCCGCAAATCAGTTGTTTTTTCTACTTGGTTTATTGGTGTATTTTTTATCATGACGATATTTCTCGGATTTGGCGCAGCAGCATTCGTTGGATTTGATAATATTGTTGCCGCTAACTCAGCTGGAAATATGGCAGCTCCACTTTTAGCAAAAACTCTAGGCGGTGATATTTTAGTTGCGTTTGTATCGGCTGTGGCATTCGCTACTATTCTAGCGGTTGTTTCCGGTCTAGTGCTTACATCGGCATCAGCATTTGCCCATGATATTTATGGACAAATCATAAAAGGTGGTCAGGTGTCAGAAAAGCAACAAGTTTTTGTTGCTCGCATTGCTTCTGTTATGGTAGCTGTTGTTTCAATTTTGTTGGCTTTATTTGCTCAGAACTTAAATGTAGCCTTTTTAACAGTTCTAGCATTGGGTATTGCAGCGAGTGCAAACCTGCCAGTTATATTGTGTACGATATATTGGAAGCGCTTTAATACAATGGGAGCGATAATGGGGATGCTGTTTGGCTTGATTAGTTCCGTTGTACTTGTGATGTTGAGTCCAAATGTTTGGAGTCCAATTCCAGGTGCAGCCATTTTCACGGGTGACCCATTATTCCATATGTTAAATCCAACTATAATAACAGTACCATTAGGGTTCTTGGGTGCCTATTTAGGAACAATTCTTTCTAAAGCAGAAAGTAAAAGCAGTTTTGCTGAAGTTTTATTTAAGTCCAACACCGGCTTTGGTATAAGTGAAGCAAAAGACCATTAAACCAAAATGGGATTTGCCCCGATAGGAGCAAACAAAAAGTTAACGCGAGGTCATTTTTTTTGAAAAAATTTCCCCTGTATTGACATTACTTATATTAATAAAAGCTTGCCTGTCCGTTAACAGATTTTTAGAAAAACATTGGAGGCGTTACTGTGAAGACTACCGTATCCGAACCTAGTATTCATAAAAAATATCATAAACAAATTTTTGCAGCTTTAGATCAAGAACCGTTTGCCCAATTTTTAGGAATAAAACTTAAAGAGGTGGGTGAAGGTAGTGCTACCGCTGAATTAGTTGTAAAGGACCATATGTTAAATTCACATGGAACAGTTCACGGGGCGATCCTCTTTTCCATTGCTGATTATGTGTTTGCTGCCGCCAGTAATTCTTACGGAAAGACTGCAGTGGGACTATCGACCAATGTGAATTTTATGGCTCCAGGACTTAAGGGAGCTGTAATTACCGCAAGCGCTGTTGAGGAAAAACGGACCAATCGAATAGCTTGGTACAATATTAGAGTCGAAAGCAACGGTGAATTACTCGCGACCATGGAGGCAACCGCCTACCGCAAGAATAATTATTTTGTTGAGGTTGAAGAGCTTGGAGATATTTAGGACTCCGATTCTTTGAATTAACGAGTTAGTAATGATTTAGCTGAGCAAAAAGGCTTTATTCCGAATAGGAATAGAGCCTTTTCGTTTTGCTTTTGATTACGAATTTGGCGGGTACTTTCGAGGGTTTTTGGTGGTTGGATGGATTTGGTAAATATGTTAATTATGTGAAGGGGTAACATAAAAAGGGCTGGGAAATTTACTTAATATGTATGAAGATAATTATTTTTACAAAGCTACCAATATAAACAATTCCCGTTGAGGGCAAGAAGGGAACCGTAGGAGCCGAACGATTCCTGAGAAGCGTGATAAGAGCTATTTCGGGGAATCGTAGAGGTGGAACGATTCCCTAGATGCTTGTTTGCAGCCGTGTTGGGGAATCATAGGGGCCGAATGATTCCCGAGAATGAAGACAAGGGAATCGTAGCAGCAGCTGAAAGCTAAAACTGTGCAAAAATTGACCGCTAACTGCCAAATTGTAAAATAGAATATTAAAGAAATAGCAAAAGCTATAAAAGAAATTCGCCATTTTCAGCTAAAAGTCAGCAATAAAATCGTAACTAGGATTCAGGTATGCTATAATCCACTAAAAAGACAAAATATAGTAGGTGGTTATATGAAAAAGCATAGTGACATTGCATGGATTACTGACAGCACTGCAACCTTACCAGAAGACTTTGTTAATAATAACCATATTTATGTTGTCCCTCTAAGTATCATTTTTGGTGAAGAAGAATTTCTTGAGGGTGTAAATATTACTGCCGAGGAGTTTTATCCGAAGCTGGCTGCATCAAAAGTACTTCCAAAAACATCGCAACCAGCAATTGGCGAATTTGTAGAACTTTTTAAGTCTTTAAAAGACAAATATAAATATGCGATTGCGATTCATGCATCAAGCGCACTCACTGGGACATATCAATCTTCAGTAGCTGCGTCAAATATGGTCGACTATAAAGTAGAAGTCATTGATTCGAAAATCGGTTCTTATCCGCTGGGAAAAATGATTAAGCTAGGTATAGAACTGCAGGATCAAGGAAAATCCTTTTCGGAAATTGTCTCTTATCTGCGAACACTACCAGATAAAGCCCGTTTAGTTATGGCACCAGGTAGTTTAGAACAACTTCAAAAAGGTGGAAGATTGTCTACCACCCAAATGATTATTGGAAGTCTCATCAAATTAAAGCTAATTGTAAAATTTGATGATGGCAAAGTCGTTCTTTTTGAAAAAATAAGGACTGACAAAAAAGTGAAAGAGCGCTTGCTTCAAATTTTTGCAGAGGCTTCTCAATTGATTACCGAGGCCAGTGTGGTTCATGGTAATATCCCGGAAGTCGCAGAACAATGGCGGGAAGAACTACAGCAGCAATATCCCAATATTTCCTTTACAACAACAGTTTTCAGTCCAGTTCCAGGGGTTCATACAGGACAAGGCACAATAGGCCTTGCTTGGATAAATGATTAAAGGGGAGAACAGAACGATGGATTTAGTGCCTAGCTTCTTAGAAGCTTATATTGAAAGATGCGATAAAGAAACAGAAACAGTTTTAGCGGAAGAAAGAGCTGATTTTCTTGACCAGCCAATTGAATATTTCAAACAACATAAGAACGAATTTATCTATGTTCAATCAGATTTGTTTGAGGCAATCGGTGTGGATGCAGTGTCGTTTGAAGCCGATGATGTTTTCGGTAACTACGATGTTATGCTTGGATTAATGCTTCAAAAGAAATATCAACCAATGATCAAGGAATATTTACATAACAACCTTAATGGTGACGGAGCGAAATTTGATTTAATATTTGATGCTGACGAGGGGATTTGGAATTTAAATTTCCCATTAAATTATCTTAAGGATTTCCGGGAAGAAATGACGACCAAGGAAGCATATAGTGCCGTATTTCAATTTTTAAGTAAATTAGTTGAAATTGTTAAACCAAAATAATTAAAAAGAGCAAATATCTTGGGTTCAAGGATATTTGCTCTTTTTTTGATTGATCAATCAATCAAGGCTGGCAGATCATTGCAAAGAAATGATGTTTTCGTTTGCTGAATACCGCCATACTCCGTTAACAAACTTTTTATTGAGTTTATTTTGTGCTTCCAAGTAATCTAAATGGCCAATGATCTCGGACATCACTAGCGAGAATTGCGGAACATATCTTTTATTATAATAGGTTTGTGCTAGCTCGCTACCAGTTTCGATTCCAGACTGGATTAACCTTAGAAGACGTTCCGATTTTTGATACATATTATTTAATCTTTTCAGAATAAGCTTGTTCGGTTCCTTAATCAGAGTGCCATGACCGGAAAAAGCCATATCAACGTTCAGCGTTCCACATTTATTTAGGGAATTAATATGTTGGGTGAGGGTGGGCAGTCTTTTTCCATCAAAATCGGGTTCGACAAGGGCATTACTGGAAATATGTTCAATTAATAAATCACCAACAAACAACCAATTTCGCGTCTGGTCATAAAATGCTAGTTGGTCTGGTGCATGACCTGGAGTAGGTAGGACAGTAAAATCTAGCAATTGGTTGTTGTCAATTTCGGTAATCTTGGCTAGAACTGCTTGATGTTTATTTTTTTTGATTGCCTTGGTTAGATACTCGACTTGTTGCACACCAGTTTGACCACAACCCATTTCCTGATACAGCTTGGCATAAAACTCAATTCGCATTTCCAGGAAAGCTTGATCGCGCCTTAACCGGGGGATCGACAGGGGTGATGCATAGACAGGAATTGGGTGCTGGGATATAATCCTATTCACTAATCCAGCATGGTCATTATGGTGGTGGGTAAGGATGATTTCTGTCAAATCCTTTAAACCAAAACCGTTGCCATTAAGTGTGGTAAGCAATGATTCCCAACATTGTTCATTATTCCAGCCAGCATCAATTAATGTAAGGGATTGGCCGTGTTTGATTATATAAAAATTAATGCTTTTTAATCCAGACTGATCAGGAACAATAACCGGATAAACGGTC
>CALCRD010000561.1 GCA_937894355.1 uncultured Bacillus sp. | reverse complement strand
TAAGTATGAGGGTGCGAAGTCGTTGAGCATCACGAATCAAAAAGCAGATACCTACAGTTTGGCTTTTCAGATTATTGATGTTGAACCAAATACTTGGTATCTACTTTCAGGTTATGCTAAAGCGGATAGAGATTTATCTGGTGACTCTAGCCTGCCAGCAAAATTTTTCGTGATAAATAATGTGCAAGGAGATCCTATTCTTGGGCTTAAGCCTATTGTTAGTACTCAGTGGCAAGAAATTAGCTTTGTTTTCAATTCTCAAGATGCAATTCAAATACTGGCAATTTGTTATTTGAACCAAAAGATTGCAACTATTTGGTGTGATAAGATGTCTTTATCTAAAGTAGCGGGCCCAACAATAAGTATTGACAAGACAGAAGTCTTTTGCGATGGGGTCGATAAATGTCAGCTCTCAGTAGACTGGCCTGAGTTTGGCAATCTAGTTGAATCCACTAAAATTAGATTAGTAGGCCGGGAAACGGATCAAATAACCCCAGCGGATCAGACCTTGGGTGGGGGCCAAAGCTCTGCTGTCTTCAGTGTAAATTCAGCAGAACCTGGAGATGTAACACTTAAATTTGAAGCTTATAGTGATGAAGTGGCTTTCGGAGAAGAAAATTATGGAGAAGTACATTGGTTCTGGTGGGAACCACCCTTGACAACACCCATAGCGCTAAGTTTTTTAGCTACAGGAGACGAAGATAACCTATTACAAAATCCAGGCTTTGAGGACGTTACAAATAGCGCTTGGAGTTTACAACAATGGGCTGGCTCTGAATCCGGAGCTTTTGTTTTTGATGCAGAGGTGAAGTATGAAGGCACGAAGTCGCTGAAAATCACCCATCAAAATACAGACACCTACAGTCTAGCCAGGCAAGGGGTCGATGTTGAGGCTAATAGTTGGTATTTACTGACAGGTTATGCAAAATCAAGTATTGATCTATCTGCAGACGCCTGGCCACCAGCTAAAATTGCTATAGACACCACTTCAGGCAGTAGGCTTGCAGCGAAGCCTATTATCAGTACAGAGTGGCAGGAAATTAGCATTGTTTTCAATTCTGAAGCTAACACTAGGATCGTTGTAGTGTCTACTCTATACCAGAGGGCTATGACTATCTGGTGCGATAAGATGTCGCTGACAAAGATAGCTGGACCGACTGTAAGTATTGATAAGACAGAAGTATTGAGCGACGGGGTTGATAAATGCCAGGTCTCAATCGACTGGCCTGAGTTTGGCAATCTAGTTGCGTCAACCAATGTTAGATTAGTAGGGCGGGCAAATGATCAAATAACTCCAGCAGAGCATACCCTAGGTGGCGACCAAAGCACTGCTACTTTCAGCGTCGCGTCATCAGAACCCGGTGATGTTACACTGAAATTTGAAGCTTATAGTGATGAAGTAGCGGACTCTGGAACAACGTGGTTTTGGTGGGAGCCGCCCTTGACAACACCCATAGCGCTAAGCTTTTTAGCTGCAGGAGACGAAGATAACCTATTACAAAATTCAGGCTTTGAGGATGTTACAAATAGTGCTTGGAGTTTACAACAATGGGCTGGCTCTGAACCCGAAGCTTTTGTTTTTGATGCAGAGGTGAAGTATGAAGGCACGAAGTCGCTGAAAATCACCCATCAAAATACAGACACCTACAGTCTAGCCAGGCAAGGGGTCGATGTTGAGGCTAATAGTTGGTATTTACTGACAGGTTATGCAAAATCAAGTATTGATCTATCTGCAGACGCCTGGCCACCAGCTAAAATTGCTATAGACACCACTTCAGGCAGTAGGCTTGCAGCGAAGCCTATTATCAGTACAGAGTGGCAGGAAATTAGCATTGTTTTCAATTCTGAAGCTAACACTAGGATCGTTGTAGTGTCTACTCTATACCAGAGGGCTATGACTATCTGGTGCGATAAGATGTCGCTGACAAAGATAGCTGGACCGACTGTAAGTATTGATAAGACAGAAGTATTGAGCGACGGGGTTGATAAATGCCAGGTCTCAATCGACTGGCCTGAGTTTGGCAATCTAGTTGCGTCAACCAATGTTAGATTAGTAGGGCGGGCAAATGATCAAATAACTCCAGCAGAGCATACCCTAGGTGGCGACCAAAGCACTGCTACTTTCAGCGTCGCGTCATCAGAACCCGGTGATGTTACACTGAAATTTGAAGCTTATAGTGATGAAGTAGCGGACTCTGGAACAACGTGGTTTTGGTGGGAGCCGCCCTTGACAACACCTCTAGCGCTAAACTTTTTACCTAGTTCAGGAGGAACCATAGGAGAAAATTTATTTAAAAACTCTGGCTTTGAGGATCCTATAAATCAGAGTAGCGATTGGAGATTACAACAGTGGGCTGGCTCTGAACCTGATGCCTTCGTTGTTGATGGAGATAATAAATATGAGGGTGCAAAATCGTTAAAAATCACCCATCAAAAATCAGACACCTTTAGTTTGGCCTTTCAACTGATAGCAGTTGAGCCGAATACTTGGTATTTACTTTCAGGTTATGCTAAAGCAGACAGGGATTTATCTGGGGACTTTTATCTGCCAGCTAAATTTTTCGTAATGAACAACCACACTGATAAGACTATTGCATTTAAGCCTATTGTCAGTACTCAGTGGCAAGAAATTAGCATTGTTTTTAATTCTGGTGATGCAACTAGTATCTTGGCAATATGTTATTTGAACCAAAAGGTTGCAACTATTTGGTGCGATAAGATGTCTCTATCTAAAGTAGCAGGCCCAGCTATAACTATTGATAAGACAGAAGCATTCTGCGATGGCACCGACAAATGTCAAATTTCAGTGGCTTGGTCCGAGTTTGGTGATTTAGTTATGCCAACTAAAATTAGATTAGTGGGTCGGGAAACTGATCAAATAACTCCAACAGAACATACCCTAGGTGGCGGCCAAAGCTCTGCTACCTTCAGTGTAAAGTCATCAAAACCCGGTGATGTTACACTGAAATTTGAAGTTTATAGTGATGAAGTAGGGTACGGAGAAATAAATTGGTTCTGGTGGGAGCCGCCCTTGACAACACCTATAGCACTTAAATTCATCTCTGATGGAGCTGATCCTACAAAATCATTAGTCGAATCCGACTTTGCCAGTAGGCCTGCAGGAGGAGATAAGTATCCGGTTAAAGTTTCAGTGCAAACAAAACGAGTCGATGGGGAAATTGTGAGTGGGCAGCTCGTAAGCTTAAATAAAAAATCTGGACCAGAGGTATTAATAGTACCGGCCAGCGCTTTAACAGGAAGTGATGGGTGGGCTCATTTTACAGTCACATCTACAAAAACGGGTTTATTGGTTCTTGAAGCAAAGGTAACGAAAAGCGGATCCCCACAAACAATTTTGGATCAAACAGTGGAGATTGAGTTTACGAATGTTTTAGATCTTAAAGAAAGTGAAGTTGGTTTTCCTGCTGAGCTTATGATTGCTGACGGTATATCCAGCTACAATGTGGAAGTAATCCTAAAAGATGAAGAGCAGGAACCCATTGAGGGAAGAAAAGTATCACTTACATCTTTGCCAGGAAGTTTTTTTGAGCTTACGCCAGCCTCTGGTGTTACCGACGAAAATGGAAAAGCGATATTTACTATTAAAACCCGTGAAGCGAGCCTTATCCCCTTACGCGGAACCTTAGTGGTTATGGTAGACCCAGATGAGGTTGATGGAAACCCATATACGATGAAAAAATTAATAGCTTTTGCTGGTCAGGTGGTTGCTAGGTTAGAACCGGCAAATGGGGCAGAAGATGTAAGAGGTCAGGCTGCGTTTAGAATAGAATTTCATAATCCAGTTCAACTTCAAAGTGGCTCAACAAAGATTAGAGTGGCACCAACTTCTGGCAACGTTGGTAACTCAATTGAGGAAACATACTCTCCCAATCTTACCAGTTGGAAGTTGCAGGGAAATCAGCTCGTTTGGCAGCATGCCTCTCTCGTTGCAGATGTCTGGTATACGGCGAACATAGAGAATCTTCAGGGCGGAAGTGGTGAGATAATAGAGCCAATTAATTGGGAATTCAAAGTAATGGTAGATAACGTTCCACCAGCAGTTGCGACAATTGACGGACATCTTGATGTTGAACCTCTACCCTGGGAAGCACAAGTTTCATTGAACCCATTAGTTAAAGTTAATTTTACGGAAGAGCTTTTAACCGATGGGCAAGGAATACCTAAAAACTTGCTTGTTGAAGTTAGAGATGATCAAGGCAAGGTTTTACCAATTTCTGCAATAAGTAATTTTTCCTATGATTTCTTTTTGAACCAGCTGAGTTTCATCCTGAGTAACTTAACAGCAAATACTACCTACACTATTAGTTTAAGTGCTGCACTTGATCTTGTAAACTTGGTAATGGAGCCTGCAATTTGGAGTTTTAGAACTATAGCTGATGCTGAATCCCCGCTAGAGCTAATAAAATGGGAAAGCCAAAACAACATCTTTGATGAGCCAACAGTGAGAACCGATCTTAAATTTTATTTTAATAAGGATTTAAGCACTACACCTTTGCCTGAAGTAATCGTGACAGAAAAAGGAGGGGGCACATCTTTTTCAGGCTCGACTACGTTTATTGACTATCTAGGTACAAAAGGACTACAGTTTAATTTTACAAAACCCTTGAAATATGACACTTCTTACGAAGTAACCTTCAGCAACGTAGCTGACTTAAGTGGTAATCCATTTAGTGGAACAGTTACTTTTACGACTGAAGTTGTAGGTAGCGATGAAAAAGAAGTAACAGGAAGCGATGAAACGTTTACCTTTACAATGATCAATTTCCAAGGGAACGTGGTTCAAATTTCCCTTCACATTCCTGCAGGCTCACTGCCGCCTGGAACAAAGGTAAAAGTTCGAAATATTAAAGCGAGTGAGCTTGAGCTATTTGCGGGTGGTATTTACAATCAACAGCTTTCTTTAATTTCTGCAATCTATGAGTTTGTAGCCTTTCAGGGTGATGAGGTTTTCGGTGGTAGATTTGTACCTCCTATAACCATAACTATTCCCTATCAAGATAATGGAGCTGGGCAAGTCTTAGATCTATTTGACAATTTAATTCCTGAAGAGAGCTTGAGAATTTTTGGGTGGGATCCCCGGAACCAGGAGTGGAGACCAATTGGTGGCATTGTTGATCCCCTAGCCAATGTAGTTAGCATTACAGTAGATCACTTTAGTGTTTTTGGCCTCTTGGGTACCAGTGACCATGCTAAAAAGTTTCTCAGTGGGGTGGCCTTAAGCACCAATCCTTTGGTTCCTGGTAGCGATAATCGTGGAGAAACAATTATTGAATTTCAGCTTGCCTATGATAGTAAAGTGACTTTGGTAATTTATGATAGTCGTGGAAAGGTAGTGACTAAATTATTAGAAGAGGTAGTTTACCCAGCTGGACCCCCAAATGGTTATGCTTGGGATGGTACAGTTAATGGACGAAGATTACGCCCAGGCATATATATTTACCGCCTTTTTGCATCTAGTGTGGATCAGAATCATCGTGATGATGGCTGGGTAAGTGGAACGATTGGGATCATATGGTAATTAATAATAAGATTTTTTGGAAGAAAGAGAACTAAGTATGTCGCGCAAATTGGCGCAGAAAAGTTGGTTCAACTTCCGAACAGGTGAGGGCTAGCCCAGGGAATCATAGCATTACGAAAGTGAAACATTAGCGGAAGGTATTGGAAGCCTTATTTCTTCAAGGAGGGCTAGCCCGAACCTACTCTTAGTTGATGTGAGGATCATATATAACGAACTAATTACTCTGGATTTTAGATAGCGAGGGAGGAATTAAAATGGCTGTTCGACAAGGAATGCTTTGTCATCAACGTTGGCATCTGAGTATATTGCTAACGTTATCTCTCCTTCTGTTAATAGGAGCACGAACAGGATTGGCGTTTGTTTTACCGGTCTCACCGCGGATAATTGCTTTGGGCGGCAGTACGACTGCTGTTGCAGGAACAGGTATGGGTGAGAGCATGACCCAAAATCCGGCAGGTTTGGCGCAAAGTGAAACTGGAATTCAAGTTTTTCATGGAAAGCAGTTTAATTTTTCTGATTATGAGCTGAAAGGGTTAAGCTTTAGTTGGAAGGTTGGCAAACTTGGCTTTGGATTATACTGCGGTCAGGATGGCACTGTGCTTTTAGAAAAAAGGCACGGTGAGGAAATTAGAAATTTTCTTGGGGAGACTCAATATAGTGTTGGGGTAGGCAGGGAAATAAAAAAAGATTTGAATGTAGGCTTAAATTTGTGGCAAAACACTAAGAAAATAGATATTTTAGGGGAAATAGAAACGTCTGGAAATCTTAAATGTTTCGGATTTGATTTGGGCTGCCTATGGTCCGGTAAGGATTGGGGTTGGGGATTGGCAGTCAATAGTTTACCAATAGGGAAAAAAAGGGAAATAGTGACCCCGCAGTTTAAGCTTGGCTTACGTTATGGAAAAGTGGAGAGACTTGCTTTTTTTGGCGATCTGATAATGGCTAAAGATTCTTTTGGCGATTTTGCTCTAGGTTACAATGGTGGTGTAGAAGCAAGGTTTTTACCTAATTTGGCAGTTCGCTTAGGATTTGATGATACAAGAACTCTTGTTGTAGGTTTGGGAGTAGCAAAGAATCATTTGATAATTGATTATGCCTACCGGGTCCATGAAGCTGGTTCCACACATTATTTAGCAACAGGGTATCAATTTTAGGAGGTGACAAAGAGAATGAAAACTAAAAAGATATTGAGCGCTTTTATTATTATAGCTTTAACCTTAGGGATTACGGGTATTGGTTTAGCAGGATTAGAGGTAGGAGGGACACTAAAAGCTGAGCTAAATAGCGATATTCTTAATTTGCGTCCCCACGAACCTCAATTTGATCCTAGCGAAGGTGGTTTAATATTGCCAGGTTTATATCCGTTACAAGTTTTCTCAATCGGGGTTGACCTAAAGTTCAGCGATGATCAGATAGATGCTTATGTGCCTTTAACAATAGTTTCCCCATTGGGGCCTTTGTTGTTGCTTTCTGATGATTATCTTAATATCCCTTTTTATTTTAGCTTTGAGAGTTTTCCTTATGTTTATAGAGCAAGTAGTAGACCGGTCGGGGATGTTGAATTTGGCTTTGTTGATTTAAAAGACCCATTAGGAATAGCACGTTGTCCAAATTCCCGTCAACCAATAATGACCCTCAAGTTAGATGTGGATTACTCCGATAGCCTAAAAGCTGTTGCCTACGTTTTATTTGATCAAAAAGTAAAAGGGTTACCTCAATGGGAGCAAATTCCCACTGGTGTCGACACCGTAGGAAGTCAGGTTCTTAAATTCGGGACTGAATCAAGACCCAATGATAAGTTGGTAAGCGAGTGTGGTTTTACCGATGAGACAGCCCAATATAATTTTTTGCGTGTGGATCGGATAATAAAAGATAGACTTAAAGTTGGGTTAATATATGGACAGAAATATGTAGATAACCCTGCTTTTCGCATAAAAGGTGTGGAAGAAGAAGGTTCAAAGGCAATTATTTTGAAAAGATGGGGATATGTTAAGGATAATATAGTAGTTGATCTGGAGGGAATGGTGACGCCTAATTTAGAAATAAAAGGGGCGTTAATAAGAAGTAATGTTTCTTGGAAAGAGTATGGGCCATCACAAATACAAGAACATGAGCCTGACTTCAATAGGTGGTGGCATCCTTATGAAGTTAAGGGAACGCTGTCAGGCGATGCGAGCTGCTGGAGCGCTAACTTTAAGCTGGGCTCAGGCTTTGTAAAAATAAGCAATTGGTATGTAGAGCCGGATTTTCAGGCTGTAGCTGCGCAGCATAACCAATTTCCTGTAATCAATAGGTTAGTCCCTCGCTCAATAGATGATCCCACCTGTGATCGTTATGCTCACGCAATTTTTGATCCTTCGGGGGATTTATCAGGAGAGAAGTTACTAGGTAGCCCCGTTGTGGAATACCTTGGCAAACACGCTGTTAAGGTTGAAACCATACAGGATGGGCAAATCGGGTCTTTGCCTATGTCTTTGCATTTGTCCGGCAGCGTTGTGTCTGGACTTGATAAAGCAGGGGGGGATTATCAAGATCAGCTAACCGGAGCGATAGTTACGAAAGATTACCAAGAACTAAGTGCAAGTTTATGTTCTCAAAACCCGGATAAGTATTGGGAATTTACAGGCGCAAATCGTGAGTATCTTGCGGATACAGATTATAAGCGTAGTATTGGAATAAAGCAGCATCGTAATGTGCATGGCTTTATTGTTAATAATACTATTGAAAAAGTATGGCGTCTACGTGATGATGATGATTTTGGTGAAGGTAGAGTTCTGCGAGCCAACACTGTTTTAGAACAGAACATAGGAGGTAAGATTAGCTTTTTCTTCAATGTGGATTATCGCGATGGTAATTATGATTATGACTTGCTTGGATTCAATAGTGATCAGGTGGTTGCTCCTTATTCCAGTTTAAAAGTGGATGCTTATATGTCTTATAATCAAGAATTTGTCTGCACCGGTAGGCAAGGCCAAGCGTTGGTGGCTGGCGAAATAATAAATAAAAAAGCCACGCTACCTGGAGTTCTTTCAGGGACTTCTTTAATTGGGTATTTTGGGTTAGGCTTACCAATAACTAATAACTTGCAGGGAAATGCCCAATATTTAGTAGTACGCGGACCTACAGAAGAAACAGATGATTTCCCTTCAGAGTATCTCAGGACTACTTTCCATCAGGAAGTAAGTTACAAACCTTTTGAAAGCAAGAAGCTGGAATTTAGATTAGGCTATACAGTACGGCCAGGCAAAGGTGAAGAGGAAAGTAAGAAGGAAAATCTTTACGCAGAATTCGCCACAATTGCAGGGCCAGGCAATTTAAGCATTCGTTATGGTCAAGGTAGCTTACCCGCTTTTGCTTACCAAGGTGTAAATCTTCCTGGTTCCTTAAATTTAGCTGGGGCCCATGGGGCTGGGTATTCTTCAAATAAGCTTTTAAGAGATCGACCGTGGAGTGATTGGGAGGATAAAAACTTTTATGCATTGTGGAACAACAGATTAAGATCTACAGAAGAAACGTGGAACACATATCTTGCTTTAACCTACTGGTTTAGCTTTTAATATGAGTAGCAAGGAAGGGGTTGATGAAAAGTGCAAATTAAAAGCAAACTAGTAATGGTTATATCTTTGGCGGTTTGTGGTTTTGTCTTGCCGAATATAGCCTTAGCCCTAGATTTTAACGTTGCAGGCTTTCTTCAGCAACGCTTGATCTTTGATCAACAGCATTTTAACCCCAATAGTGAGGATCCCGGCTGGGATTATTGGCGGGGGGGGTATTACGAGGGGGGACGCCCTTTAGATCGTTCTTATCCGATGACTGGTTGGGGAGGGGCAAGATTTGGCTTAGATATGACATTAGGCAGTTTAAATGAATCCCTCTATACCTATTTAACAGTACCTTTTAACAGGCGCCTTCATAATCAGGATCAAGGAAAAACTTCAATTATCAATCCCGGTGGCGATTATATTATTGCCTTTCGCGACGACAATTTCACTGCCAGTATTACAAGAAGGGGTATGTGGGATCGTAATAAAATTTATGGATATTACAGCCCCAATGATCCGTTTGGAGCGTTAAAGCTTACTAATAGCCAAAACCCTGTGCTGTTAGCAAAATTAACTGGGGAATTACCACGAGGATTGGAATATGTAGGATACTATATTCAGGATCTTCGCTGTAACTATGTGCCCTGTAGGGAAACCATTCCAGATCAAGTCTATACAGCTCTTGGCGAAACTAAAGAATCAATGCCTTATTTTGATGAAATGCCGGTTTATGGAATGTTTCGCGCTACTAAACCACTTAATCTCGGTTGGACTTTAGGTTTACTTTGGGGACATAAGGAGGCTGTAAACATTACCCCTAGGGCTGTGGAGGAAGATGGAAACCTACCTTATCCTAGGCACGGGATTGGTTTCCAAAAGAAAAATTATGGGATAGATTTGGTTGGGCAGCTCCCATTGGCCAATAATCCTCGTCTTACAGTCGCATTGTTAGATTCGCATGGAGAATGGCGAAAATATGATGATGTTAGCTCTGAGCTTGGTCTAGTGCCGGATTGGGAATACTTAGGAGAACAAAATGGTAAGGCCTTAAAAGTTGTTTTAGAGGATCTTCAATTGGGGAAAGTAAATCTAACAGGTAAATATCATTTTGTCGAACCGGATTTTCAATGGATTGCTGTTCGAGATAGACGGTACGCCTACACGCATACATTTTTCGTTTGGGGTCCAGATACCACTTCGGTCCGTGCCACCCTAGATGAGGATTTCTATTTGCGCAGGCCTGAAAAGAAAGAGGTATATGTCAGCGATATAGATACCTATCTCGGGGTGCAAGCAGGTGAAATAAAGTTAGGCATTCCGTTACCAATGAAAAAGACGCAGTTTGAGATCGACTTAGCATGGGTTAAAAATTTAGGAGCTGAGGAAGTTTATCTTGATCCGGATACATGGAATGAGATTAGAGGGAATTACCGTCAGGCTAAGGCAAACTTAGCTATCCTATATACTCCCGATACCACAATAAATATTTCAGCTTACGGAAGAGATTATTTGCAAGGGCAGGATTACAGGAAAGAAGGACAAATTGGCTGGACCACGGTTCTTAAACCAGAATTAAATCTTGATGGGAATTTTGGAATCGTGAAGCGTTATCAAGACGAAGAAGGGCTGGGAATTGGACGAAAGGGAGATATATCCCTTAAAGGAAAGCTTAGCGATGATATTATATTTGAGAGTTCTGTAGACTATCGAGCCGGAAATTATGATTATAACTTACTTAGGGCAACTAGGGATAGTGTTTTGGCAGATTATTATTCTTATTTAAGCTTTAAGAATTACCTGGAGATTAGTCGTACAATCCAGCTGGGAAACCTATATGTTGATACAGTAGCTGCTGCTAGTATTACTGATGGATATGAAGATAAAAAGC
>CALCRD010000560.1 GCA_937894355.1 uncultured Bacillus sp. | reverse complement strand
TCATTTCTGTTAGTTTTTCATTGCTCTGGCCCCAATTTTGACACCAAGCCATTTTTACGGCAGAAAAACAAAAATAGCGGGGTCTTGTAACCCCCGCTATTGCTTGCTCTATATGGTGGGCCGTATAAGATTCGAATTAGTGCCCCCCAGCTTCTGCCCCGATATATTCATGCTTTACAAACAGAGTGTGCCGATCAGTGTGTCTCTTATTGGAAATTAATCGCTTTACTTTTTTTATTTTTGTGTGCATATGTTCGATTTAAGGTATTAATATCATCGCCAGTCAACTCTGCAATTTTTATAAGCGGTGTACCCTTATCATATAGATAAGTGATCAAAGAATGTCTAATGTTATGCACTCGGGTTTTATCAAACCCTGCCTTTTTTAAGATAGTGTTCCATGTTTTCTGTATAGTTTTATAGCAAACTGTACGACCATTTTTAGTTTGAAAAATTAATCCTTTGGGGTTAAATACTTCTAGTTCTTTTTTTTGTTGTTCATAATGTACTTTAAGCTTATACATAGTCAGATCGTCAAGTTCTATTGTTCGTAAAGAGTTATAGGTTTTTGGATCATCACTTAATATTCGATGTTGAAGATTCATTGTTCGGTTTATAATAATTCTATTTAATTTAAAATCGACCCTATCCCAACAAAGCCCGAGTATTTCTCCAGCACGTGCTCCAGTTACTATAAGTAGTTCTATAGCAAGTCCATATCGGTAACCTTTCGCACATCCTAAAACTTTTACTAAATCTTCACCGGTTAGCACTTCTCTTTCTATTCTTCCAGCTTTGGGTATTTTGAAATTACTTAAGGCATTACCAGGAGTGCGGTCGGCAGCAATCGCTGCTCGAACAATTTTGGCTGTAAAGTCATAAAGGTTCTTTCTGCTCCGTGTTGCCATTTTTCTGAATTTACCGGCTAGTGCTTCATTTAGCATTTCTCCGGATAAGTTCCATAGCTGTAAGTGCCCAACGTAAGGCTTAATAGTTTTGGCATAATATTTATATAATTCTAAGCTATCGAATTTAACTGAATCCGAATCTTCAAGTGTTTTAAGATGATAGTCTATATACCCCCCTAACGTCATAATCGCTGTTTGGGGACCAACCTTACATTTAAGTTTTTTTGTTAATTCTCTCTCTCTTTCCTGAACCAGTGATTTGATAGGTGCATAAAATGTCTCACTATAATATTTTCGTTTACCATCCTCCCCGCGGCCTAAATAGATGCGAATCAACCACTTTCCTTTACTTTTTGATACAATCATTACAAATTAACCCTCCATAAGGGCAGCCATTAAGTATCATTTCTTGTATGGCCGTCTTTAAACCTGCTACATCATACTTTTTTTAAGAAAATTATCTAAAGCAATTCTCGAGATGCGAATACGTTTTTCAGATAACCGGATCGCAGCTAGTTTTTTACGGTAGATTAATTCGTAAACATAATTCTTTCTAATCCTAAGTATTTTTGCAACTTCAGTAACTGTGTAAAATTCTTCCATTATAAATCACTCCAATTCTAAGAAATCCAAAACTTTCCCCCTTTTCCGAAAGAGTGTTTTCATTATGTGTACATTCTCATTCGGATATAATTGGCTACTAAAGTTGCTTTTGTTAAATATTATAGTCCATAGAATTTATTAATCAATATGATTTTTCTAATTATTTTGCGTTAATATTTTAAAATTGTATTTTAAAATTTCTCAAATTAAGTATAATAAAGTTTATAAAGGGTGTTATTCATTTTGAATAATTTTATGGAGGAAATATGAAGCGTTCGCAATTCGGCAAAAATCTCCGCTATATTCGTTCGCAATTTGGCTTGGATGCTCGTCAATTAGCCATCGGATTAGGATTGGGAGAACATGGTAGACAGGTTATATCAAATTGGGAAAACGGACGTAGAGAGCCAAGCTTACATATGCTTTGCACAATCTCCGATTTTTTTGGAGTTAGTACAGATTTGCTTTTAAGAGATAATAACCACGATCATCCTGAAGTAGAAAAAACGTATACTTTATTACTTCATAATGCTGAAAAAGTATCAAACGAGGATATGAAAAAGCTAAATGCAATTATTAGTGTTTTTTTAGACAAGCCTATGACTCAGCCTTAATCGGAGCAGATTTTATTGCAGCATGTGTGTCCCGATCCGGCCGTTTATTCCGCAGGCACGAGCTACATCATCCAATGTGACTAAATGTAATTTATGCTGAGTTATTGCGGGCTTTGACGTCTTTTATTCTATCCAGTCTCTTGATAGAATCGCAATCCAGCCCTTCTTTATGTCCAAATAAAGTCTTTCACAAGTTTCGGTTAGACCCCGATCCGCAAGCCAGGCATATGCTTCGGTTATCAGTTCCGGAGCGTGTTCGACCGGCAATATGTAATACTCCTTGTAGATCCAATCACTATTGCTGAAACGCCTGTTCAATTCTGTTTTCTCCAGTTCCAGCTCCGGAACTGGAGCGTCTACTCCGGCTCTTCTTCTCCAGCGTGCAATTGCTTCTCTATGGCCATCCAGGCGATGACGCAAGGTTTCGTTTTCATGCTGCAGCTGCTCGACTTGCTCTTCCAATTCAGAATTTCTATTTTGAGTTTCGGCTTCGTCCATATCCAACCTTCCTTCTTTAATTTTTAAATTTATGGAACGTATACATAAGTAATTTCTACACGATTATGGCCAAGAGCTTGTGAAACAATTTCACGTGCTTCCCGGTCTTCATGTCCTTGATCACGCAGCTCAAAATATAAATTTTGCCCAAAGGAGTACCTTAGACCGTGATAATTCAAAGCAGAACGCATACCTTCGGAACCACCGCAATTCACGGCTGATTCTTCCCGGTCGGTGTCTTGGACGGAATCACGGTTTTTAAAAATGAAATTTTGGACGTCTCGCTTGTACTCATGTATTTTTTCGCCTTTAGGGACGAAAACGTATTCTCCCCGGGAAACATTTTGAATCGCGTCCTCTAGTACGCGCCTGGCTTCGTTTGAGAGGGGTACGTCACGCGGCCGGCCACCCTTGGTGTTGGTTAAATGCAGTTTCCCTTCACGTATCGCACGTTCTACATCGTTTCGTCTCAGCGTTGCCGCTTCTTCCAGCCGCATGCCGAGCGTATAGCTTGCATGCATCATGCTGGCAATTTCAGGTCGACCCTTATTTATTGCTATAGTTTTCATTTCATCTAATTCCCGCCGCGTCCAGGCTCGATCTACTTCCGTAGCTTTTTCGTTTTTTGTGCTACCAAGGCCAGCTTTGGCATTGAATTTTTTACTATCGGTCAAGTGGTTCCTTGTGTTCGGAATAATAGAATGTATATATCGTAATGCCGAAAGCTCATTTTTTATGTATTTGTCAGAGCAGCCAGAATTTCGGAGATGTTCAACATACGCAAATAGGTGCTTGTCAGCCAAATTTGCGAGTTTTTGCATTTTGAAAGACGGCTGCACCCATTTGACAAACCGCTCCACGGCAGCGGCATAGCGGTATCGTGTTTTTATGCTTGCTCGATTTGCTGTTTGCATAATTTTCTCAAATTGCCGGCCTAAATCGTCTACGGCTCTAGTTCCAGTTTCAGTAAATTTATATTGCATTTAAAATTAATACCTCCCCAGAAAAATAGGCATAGCTGTTGCTATAAGATTGGGCTGCATCTCTCCTAAATCTCTTTTTTGCCAGTCTCCGTATCCCAGATTTGGTGGGGACGCTACGCCCCCCACGCCCCCCGTCTCCTTCGCGCCCCAAAATAAAAAAATATAAAATGAAAATATATAAGGGCGCGAAGGAGACGGGGAGGATGGTGCATATCGCATATATGTTAAAGAACAGAAGTTTAGCACTAAATTCGCGCCAGAACCGTTTCACGGTTGCATCGCTCTACGAGCGATACGGCGCATGGCTCCGAGATTGTTGCTTATCGCACCAGCGAACAGCAACGGCGGAGATCCATTTTGAGCTTTTATGGAACGCTCTAACCGGACGTGTCTTTCGACTGTCACATCACTTTACCTGGCATCACGCCCGTTGGACGGTGGGTCAGTTTCAGCATCACGCCCTGGCCCACCTTAAAATAATTAACTTACACTAGAGGTTTTCCCTGAACCACTCAGTCAGGATTTTTGTACTCGAATAGAACTAAGTAGTATTCTGAAGATTCACTTTTCATTTTTCTTCCACCAAAAATGAGATTAACGGTAGCCGAAAAATAGATATCCATTTGTCCCCGGAGGGTGATTTTCAAGATTTTCCGCTATTAGAATACATCCCGCCGTCTTCTTTGGATCCGCTATTTTCCGTATTTTCTCTTTTGCTTCAATTACTGGGCGTTCCCCAAAACATTCTAAATTAAAGAACTGAAAATTTTCTTTTTCTTGAATTTCCCGGCCGTTGAGACCACTATATTTAGCCCTGATAAATGCCTCTTCCGGATTTTTTCCTCTTGCGATTGTTTTAAATGTTTTTTTTGACATAAAAATTACATAACGCCAGCTCCTCGACGCTGGCGTTTTCTCCTTTCCACAAGGATTATCCAGCCTCGAGGTGCTGTTTTTTCAGAAACTGAAAAAATCCGAGCATACACAACATCGTGATATACTTGGATTTCATTCCCTCCCAATGAAATGAGAGGATTTTTTTAAAATTTTCCCGTTATTCTTCTTTAAAGAAAAGAAGAAATATCCTAAAGGGCCCGTTAGTCGGGGGATTTTTAACAAATATAGAATTTATAATACTGTATCATTATATGATATAATGCTATAATTTGCAATATCTCCATAATTCTGCAGGAAAAGAAAAGTCCCCGTAAGAAGCGAGGACCAAGCAAGTAAACAAGCTCGCCTAAAAAACGAGCGGTCATGATCATCCATCAACTGACCATAACCTTATTTTAATTATATCAAAAAATCCACCTTTCAAGAAAGGCCTCTGTATAAAAAGCCTGTTATAATAAATATTGGTAGGGCGGTTAGTCCAAATGAAACTAGAACTCTGATAATTTTACTTATTAGCGTTCTAGTTTCTACTTTTCTGGCATTTTAGAGATTCATATGAATATAAACTTGGTCAATATCGTCTTGGGTAATTCCAATGTAACGCAAAGTAACTGATGGAGCCGCGTGGTTAAATAGCTGCATTAGTAGAGTAATATCTATGCCCTGTTTGTATGCATGGTAGCCAAAGGTTTTCCGCAGTGTATGCGTCCCGATCCGGCCCTCGATACCAACTGTCTTAGCTGCATCGTTTAATACCTGCCAGGCCTGGATTCTGCTTATGGGCTTATTTTTGCCCTTCTGAGACTTAAAAAGGTATTCTCCTAACTGCACATCATCTTTGAGTGCAATCGTCTCTTGTATAGCTTTTCTGACGTTTTCATTTAGTCTTATTTTTCTCTCTTTACCAGTTTTCTGCTCTTTAATTACAAGTAGCTGCACCGGTTTATTTTTTTTGTCCAGTACATCACCCATGGTGAGCTGCAGAAGGTCGGAGATCCGTAGGCCGGTATTGATGCCCATAACAAAAAGTAAATAGTCCCGTTGGCTGTGTGCTTTTAAAACTTTTTTCATATCCTCAATTTTGCGTTTATCCTTGATTGCTTCAACGGTATTCATTTTGCAGCTCCATCCGTTTTCACCAGTCTTTCGAAAATCCGTATCATTTCTTCTTCATCAGTGGTGGCATGGTTCTGGCAAAAGATATATATATCCTTGATCAGGATCGCCATAGATGCCTTTTTTAAACATCTCCCGGTTATGCCAAATTTCATAGGAGATCCCTTTGTATCTTTCATCAATATTACGTTCGCATTTAACCAGTAGCGTATTATCGGCTTCACATATGATGGTTTTCGTTTCTTCACCGTACATATAAAAATGCCTCCTAATGTTAATTAATATAACATATATATATTATAACATTCATTATGTTAGATATAAATATGCCTTTTTAGCTCCTAGAATAATAAAGCGCCTAGATACAGGCGTTTTAAATGTATTTAGAATCTAACAAAAGTTCATTGTGTTAGATTTAGAATCTTATGCAGCATATGTTTTGTTAAAGGTTTCAACGGATATAATTTACATTTTATGGTAGATATAAAAATTATTTCCCATTATAATAGACTATGAAAGGAGGTATTAAAAATGATAAGAAAAGTAAAATTAATAGATAAAGGACCGCTGTTTAGGGCCCGGGTTAGGAATGATTATGACCCAGTAGTAGAGGCTATTCTAGACGGTGCTTGGTTCATTGTTCAAACTGGATATATCGAAGGAGATCCACTTGCAGAAAAGTATTCTGATTTAGTCTGTCCTTGGTGCGGTAAACTACATTATCGCGATGAATGTCAGAAAGAATTAAGGAAAATGAATAGGAAGTATGCCCATATCTAGACGCTTGCCTAATATAACCCAAGGACGACAAATTTATGTAAGGGTGGATCCTTAGGGTCCCCCTTTTTATTCAGCTAACTTTTTAAACGTTTTAGAATGTTTCTGATTAATTTTTTTATAGCTTTAATCACATCAGCAGTTTTAGCTACTTTGAACTCGGACTGAGCTGGTTTAGATTTTTCATTCTCATTTTTATTGGCCATCAGCTTTTAACCCCTTCTCAAAATATAACGCACTCCATTGTGTTAGATTTCGTTTTTTATAAAAAATTCAGCCATTTGAATATTTCACGCCACAAAGGACACCAGTACGCTTCTTAAAACCACCGGTTCAC
>CALCRD010000559.1 GCA_937894355.1 uncultured Bacillus sp. | reverse complement strand
CAGCGCCATCATTTGCGACTGCATATCTGTAGGGAAACCTGGGTGTGGCATCGTTTTAATGTCAACAGCCTTCAACATATCGTTACCGATCACCCGAATGCCCTCATCCTCTTCGATAATGGTAACACCCATCTCTTCCATCTTGGCAATAAGCGATGTTAAATGTTCCGGTACAGCATTTTGGATCAGCACATTCCCCTCAGTAAGCGCCGCTGCAACCATAAAAGTTCCAGCTTCAACACGGTCAGGTATAATTCTATGCTCAGCTCCAAATAATACATCGACGCCTTCAATACGAATTGAAGCTGTGCCGGCACCGCGAACCTTTGCTCCCATACTATTAAGGAAGTTCGCTAAATCAACGATCTCCGGTTCTTTAGCTGCATTTTCTATTACAGAGGTGCCTTGCGCCAACGTCGCCGCCATCATGATATTTTCAGTAGCGCCAACACTTGGAAAATCAAGGTAAATTTTCGCACCCTTTAGTCGGTCTTGTACTTCCGCTTCGATAAAGCCGTTGCCAACTTTGACCGTTGCTCCCATTGCTTCGAAACCTTTAAGATGCTGGTCGATTGGACGTGATCCAATGGCACAGCCACCCGGCAAGGCAACTCGGGCACGGCCATTTCTAGCCAAAAGTGAACCCATAACCAAAACAGAGGCCCGCATTTTACGAACATATTCAAACGGTGCTTCCTCTTTTAATTCTTTTTCTGCGTTAACTGTTACTGAATTATTAGTGAACTCTACTCCGGCATTTAAATATCGTAGAACTTCATTGATAGTATATACGTCAGAGAGCGCAGGTACATCGTGAATTACGCTTTTTCCGTCACTTGCTAATAATGTTGCAGCGAGTACAGGCAGCACGGCATTTTTTGCGCCTTCAATTTTTACGACACCGCTAAGCCTTTTTCCGCCGCGGACGATGATCTTTTCCAAGTGTATTCCCCTCCGCGTCCATTTTCTCTATATTAATATTCAATTGTTATGATTGGTGTGCCAATAACAAGGGTTGTCTTCGTGCCCAATCCTTGCGTACGTAGCGCCAATTGTAGGTTGATGTCCTGATGGTTTCGTGTAAGTGATTCTGCGAATAAAGGGGAAGATGCCGTTACGGAGATGAATGATTCCTCAGATAGTGATTCAATTTCATCCGCCTTATAAGCTTGCAACAAACCGTCTATCCGGTTGGACAAAGACGATTCCATCTTACCATCTAATTCTGACTTGATACAAGAGAAAGTTGTGGGATTATCACGAAAGATGTTAGAAAATGTAGAAGGAAGGTCATTTTTCAGAAAAACCTCCGTACTATCCTCCCAGCCGTGGCCATTTACTTCATAAATGATATACGCTTGGGCATGTTGTTTTGTGGGGGTTGACACAATCTTGACAGATTCCTCAAAAGCCGAACCCTTTGGCGAAACAGCCGAAGCTTCCCAACTCCTGTCAGTCTCAGAAAAATCCCATTCCCACCCAGAAAACCGCTCCTGCAGCTCCCTAACCCGAGCCCGAGCATCACCTGGAACCTTCAACTGCTCCCGTGCATGAACCGACCACTCATCAATCGCAATCTCTTCACCCTCTAAAACAGAAGCCAAAGTCAACAAATCCACCATTTCCTCCGCCTCAGTCGAACCAGTCCCGAATTGCACCAGAAAAAAACTTATGATAACTAATATTACCAATTTATTTATATGTTGTTTCATCTCTCTAACTCCTCTCCATACTTACATTGTTACCCGAAGAGGAGCTTACATACTTGGGAATTCTCGTCACTTTTTGACAAGAACCCTGAAACACAAAATTTACCGCAACTTTCCAGCTTCAAACCTCTTTTTTTGGAAAAAAAACCCTAGCTATATAACAGGTTTAAGTGTTAGTAATCAATACTCGGTCCCTCCATATGTATTTGTTATCAAATAAGCAATGGCGTAAACCCTGATGCGTAAACAATATCTCTGTATTGTTTATTTTAAAAAAACAATTCCAAGTTGAATTGTACTGAATTAATTCGTTTTTGGGAACATGTAGTAAGACCTAATTTTTATCCAATTTCGAAATATTATGGGTATTTTTTACTAAAATACCATTAAATTGTCATTTATTAATTGAATAGTGCCGGTAACTGTTGGGACCATAGTAGATAGTCGAGAAAAAAATTGCTCACCGTTGAGCCCAGTACTATCGATAAAATTATATATAATAACCTTGCCTGAAACACATGATTCACTCGCAGCATTTTATCAAAATCCAATGCCTGCAAAGCCCACCATGTCAGTCCAATAAAAGTAATATGCGATAAAATGCCCACCAATGAATGTGAGCTAATGTCTGTTATCAAGAATGGATCCTCCTTCACAGGATAATTTTTTTAACGTTTCTCAATCGAAACTGCCTATTTTTCCGTCTATTAATTGTCAAATTTACTTCGTTTTCTAGTAAATCTCTAAGCTCAAATCAGCTTGTGACCACAGTAAAGTTTGAGTAACCTTAACCGAAGTCAGTAAAAAACGAAGCTTTATAATCCTATGCTCGTTTTTGTCTCCAAGTGTCTTGTTTCGGTCGACAAAGTAACAAAGTATTTTCACCTTATCCTCGCGCCCAGGGAGTCCCCCCTAAAAATAGGTAATTAAAAAAGCTCTTATAAACTAGTCTGTTGATTTCCGTTCCAGGCACTCCAATCAACAATACGTTAATAATCAACCTTAATCATTAACAAAGAAAGTATTGAAGAAAACTACATAGTTGTCCAATGTCCTTTTAATTTGACGAGTTTTACTAGGAAAAGGTTTCACTTTCCTGTAACTATTTGGACATGTTTCCACAATTTCTTATTATACAGCTAAAAACCACCTTATGCATTAAGGTGGTTTGGTTTTTAAAGCAGGTATTGGTGGGCTGTCAAGTTCTTGACTAGGGTTATTCCTCGATCAGGTCACCTATTTCCACAGTCGTCCGCTCCTCTAAATTTGCATCTCTTAAGTGAACCGTTGCCGTGCGACCATCTTCATTCACGGTATCAATCCAAACTGGCTGTCCATGGTACCTCACATTAATCTCTGAAGATGACGAAATAATTTGCTTCACTCGTTTAATATCCATTTCAAATCCACTCCCTAATAATTAGTTCCTTCTTATTAGTTTTTGAAGGAATATCATTTTTATGTATGGATTTTTTTAGCCCAAGCCCCGAAGCAAACCTTAATTACGGTTTTTTGTGGGCTTTTACTCCGTAGTTTTTTCGTTGCCGACCCCATTTTGAGTTTATCGCCGATTATTTTGGATTTATCGCCGATTATTTACTCTTTATCGCCGATTTTTTCCGGTTTATCGCCGATTATTTACGTTTTATCGCCGTAAGTGAACAATGTCACCACGCGCAATGGCTCGCGAGCTAGGACATCGTCCACCAGTCTTTACTTTTTCACGCAAAAAAGGAAGGGATCCCCACCCCTTCCTTCGTATTACCCCTATATCTAACTCTCTATATGAAAATTCTCCCCTGGTTCGTTTCAAGCTCAGGTACCGGCTCAAGCTCACAAACCTTATATATATCTATTTCGCTAGCCCAGGTTACCTGGCCTAATCTATATTATATCTACAAGCCCAGCTCACTAGACCTTATCTATATTATATCTACAAGCCCAGCTCACTAGACCTTATCTATTTTATATCTACAAGCCCAGGTCACCGGGACTTATCTATATTATTTCTACAAGCCCAGGTCACCAGGCCACTCTAAAAAATCCGTACTGTACTGTACCGTATCCTTACTGAAAGAAGTCCTTGAACCCACCGAATTGGGTGTCTAGGAAATTGTAAGCTATGTCTGGTGCTACCCCTAACACCAATGTGCCTACTACACAGACGATAATGACCACAGCCATGCCGACTGGGATGTTAATTTTTCCGCTATCACCCTCAGGTGTTGGGCGGAAGAATGCTGCAGTCAAGATGCCGAAGTAGTATACATATGATACAACTGTAGTGGCGATCATGACTGATGCTAGAACATAATGAGCTGGTTGATCAACCAGTGCGCCCATGAAAATGTTCAGCTTACCGATAAATCCAGCCGTTCCCGGGAAGCCCGCTAAGCTCAACACCGAAATAGCCAGTGCAATAGCTAAGAACGGTGAGCGGCGGTAAAGACCGGCAAAATGGCTGATATCTTCGGAATCTTTATTGGCCGTCATAATCTGGATGATGGCGAAAATCGCTAGGTTCATGAACAAATATGCTGCCAAGTAGAACCATAATGTATTAAACAAAAATTGCAGATTAGCGAATATGACCAAGAGATATCCGGCATGCGCAATACTTGAATAAGCGAACAGGCGCTTGACATTGCGTTGTCTTAAGGCAACCACGTTTCCGATGACCATCGTTGCCCCTGCTAAAAAGGCCAGATAATCTTGAATCGTATAATAGAATGGAATCGAGCCAGGTCCTTCAGAAGGAACCGGAATAAAGACCATTAAGAAGATACGAGTCATAATGGCAAATCCTGCTGTTTTGGACACGACGCTCAAGAATGCGGTAACTGGTGTTGGCGCACCTTGGTAAACGTCAGGAGCCCACATATGGAATGGTGCAGACGCCAGCTTGAAGCTCAAGCCGACAAATACCATAAAGAAAGCTAGTCCCACTAAGTAAATTTGTTGCGAATCAGCTAATGTTGACATTGTATTGGCAATTAGGATTAAGTTTGTTGACCCCGTTAAGCCAAATACATAACTCAAACCGAATAGTGTAATTGCCGTAGCAATCGAGCCATTAATGACGTACTTCATAGCCGCTTCATTCGATTGAGTGTTGTGTTTCCGTAAACCAGCCAAGATATAGGAAGAAATCGACAATAACTCTAGACCGACGAAAAGGGTGATTAAGTCACGACTTGAAGTCATCACCATTCCACCTAATAGCGCGGTTAAGAACAAGTAGAAAAATTCCCCGTGGTTCTGTTTAAGTCCCTCTTTCGGATTGTCACTTATTGCTAAAACAAGGACAATCGCAGCGCCAGCAAGCAATAATAGCTTAAACGCCTTAGCGAACGAATCGAGACGGAAACTATCATAAAGAATCGAGCCAGCAGGTTCGCTGAACATTCCTGCCAATGAAATCATCGCCAAAGCAATACCAGCTAAACCGATCCAGCCGAGATTTTTGCGGTCGAAATTTTTTCCTAAAAATAAATCAAGCAGTGATAGTAGAGTTGCTACTCCAAGGATGATGAATTCAGGAGCCATTAATCCCCAATCAAACGCTAAAATTGTTTCTAAATCCATCCTTCATCACCCTCCTATCCCTAACATGATCGTCTTAATTGTATTAGCAAGCACTTCAGTTAAGAAGTTTGGATATACACCAATAGCAATGATCAGTGCAACCAATGTTAGCACAGGTACCATTTCTATACTGCGAATATCAGTAATCCCAGCAAATTCGCGCTCTGCTTTTCCAAAGGTAATGCCGAGAATAGCCCGGAGCAAGTATACAGCGGTCATGATGATTCCGAGAGCCCCTACTGCTGCAAGTACTGGCATTTCTTTAAATAAGCCCATGAACGCCATGAATTCGCTGACGAACCCAGACATCCCTGGTAAACCAAGTGACGCCATACCAGCCAATAGGATGAAGCCGGACAAGATTGGCATTCCTTTGGCGAGGCCGCCTAAATTGGCAATTTGCGTTGTTTGGACCCGTTCATACATAACGCCAACTAAGAAGAATAATAGCGCTGAAATTAAACCATGCGAAACGACTTGGAAAATCGCCCCTTGAATACCCGCTTGATTCAATGAACCTAAACCGATTAACACAATACCCATGTGGGAAATTGACGAATACGCTAGGACCATTTTGAAATCTTTTTGGATAAAAGCAAGGAATGCACCGTATAACAGATTGATTACACCTAAAACAGCAAGCCAGATAGCGATATCCTGGAATTGCTCTGGGAAAATGCCTAAAGCAATTCGAATCAAACCGAACGCCCCAATTTTCAACAATAAACCGGAGTGAATCATAACAATTGAAGGCGGTGCTTCAACGTGTACTTTCAACATCCAGGTGTGGAGCGGAAAGATTGGTAGCTTGACGCCAAAAGCAGTGACTAAGGCGATGAGCATGCCGTATTTTGCGGCCTCCGATATTGGAGCCACTAATTTGACATCGTCAGCATTGATTAGTAGCTTTAAGGCTTCAATATTAGATGTACCCGTACGAGCGAACAGAATCATAATCACGATTAACAGGATAGCTGAACCTAGTCCGTTATAAATTAAGAAGCTGTAAGCTGCTTTTTCTTTGTCAAAATAACCCCATTTACCAATTAAGAAGAACATTGGCACTAACGTGATTTCAAAGAAAATAAAGAATAAAATTAGGTTTTGTGATGTAAACACACCGAGCATTCCAACTTCTAATAGAAGGAACAGCATGTAATAGCCTTTCCATTCCTTTTTAATATGAATGGAAGCGATCGCTGCTAGTGAAGCGACGATGGTTGTCAGAACGACCATTAGTAATGAAAAGCCGTCGACGCCTAATTCGTAATTAACTGTGTAAATAAACTTATCGGAAAAGCGACCAAATTGGACCCAGCTGGCTTTTTCAGCGATATCAGCTAGATTGGCGCCGCCACGATATTGTATAAAAGCGACTAATGATAAAATCAATGCCGGAACTGTTCCTAAAAAGCCGAACAGCTTAAGCACAGATTCCTGTGTTTTCGGAATAAAAGCTAAAATAGCTATACCGACGAGTGGCGAGAATACTAGGATAGAAAGGAAATGTCCTAAATTCATTGAAAATACCCTCCCGTCCATGCATAGATAACGATCAATAAGGCTAAACCAACGAAAGCTACTGCTCCGTAAGTTTGAATTTGACCACTTTGAACTTTAGCACCAGTTTTACCCAAAGTGCGTACTGCTCCGGTCACTAAATTGATGATTCCTTCAACAAGGAATACCTCAATGAATTTAAGGAAGTAGCTAATCCCCTTAGTAATCGAAACAATTGAATATTGATAAAATTCATCAACGTAATATTTATTGTATAAAATGTTGTAAACGATTGGCATTCTATCGGACAACCAACCACGTGATAGGCTGCCTTTGTTGTAAATCAGCCAGGCTAAGAAAATCCCCGCTAATGACACAGCAGTTGCCACAAACATAATCCAAGCTGGACCTTCAATGTGTCCGTGTCCAAGTGCAGCATTGCCTTCAGTTAACCAATCACCAAGGAATGTTCCAAACCATGGCGTGTTCACATAACCGGAAACAATTGCTAACACACCCAGTACCATCATTGGCACGGTCATTACAGAAGGTGACTCATGGACATTGTGCATTTCCGTGCGAGCTTTTCCAGTGAATACCATGAAAAACAAGCGGAACATATAAAACGCGGTAAAGAATGCTGCCGCAACGGCTAACCAGAATAAACCGGTGTTGCCATTTTCCCATGCAGCGATTAAAATTTCGTCTTTACTGAAGAACCCTGAGAACAATGGTACTCCACTAATCGCTAGCGTTCCGATTAAAAATAACGGGCCAGTGATGCGAAGCTTTTTCCATAATCCGCCCATTTCTTCAATGTTTTGGGTATGGACAGCATGGATAACGCTACCAGCAGCTAAGAACAATAAGGCTTTGAAGAAAGCGTGTGTCATTAAGTGGAACACACCAGCTACATAACCTGCAGAACCTAGTGCTAACATCATGTAGCCGAGCTGACTCACGGTTGAGTAGGCCAAAACTCGTTTGATGTCGGTTTGTACTAATCCAATACTCGCCGCAAAAATTGCCGTAATCGCCCCAACAACGGCGACTGTCAGCAGCGCTGTTTTACTAGCGGTAAATAACGGAAATAGTGATGCGACTAAATAGACACCCGCTGCAACCATGGTAGCGGCGTGAATTAGGGCTGATACTGGTGTCGGACCTTCCATAGCGTCCGGCAGCCAAGTGTGGAGCGGGAATTGACCGGATTTTCCGACCGCTCCGATAAAGATTAGGATGGCGGTTAGGGTTATTATTTCCCCGGAAACATCGCCATTTGTTACGGCTTTGAAGATTTCATCGTATTCAAAGCTACCGACTTGCCAGAACAAGAGGATCATGCCGATGAATAATCCGACATCCCCGATTCGGGTCATGATAAATGCTTTTTTTGCGGCTGCTTTTGCTTCTTCTTTGTAAAAATAAAAGCCAATTAGCAGGAACGATCCAACTCCGACAAGCTCCCAAAAAACGTAGGTTTGGAGCAGGTTTGGCGAGATGACCAATCCTAGCATTGAAAACGTAAATAATCCAAGGTAGGCATAGAATACTGGCATTCTTTCGTCGCCATGCATATAGCCTTTGGAGTAAGTATGAACAAGCAAACTTACTAACGAAACGATTACAAGCATTAATGCATTTAATTGGTTGATTTCAAAACCCGCAGTTATCCTTGTATCCCCTATTGTTAACCAAACAGCTTCAGACTTAAAGGTTGGTGCCGTGAAGCGTTCAACAAGCACCACAATTGAGTAGATGAAGGTGGCGAGTGTTAGTAGGATTCCCACATAGGCACTCGATTCCTTCAGCCGTTTGCCGATTAGAACAAGGATTAAGAACGATAAAAGCGGGAAAAGTGGTATGATCCATGCATTTTCCATCTATCACATTCCCCTTTTATAGCAACGCGTATGAGTGGCTTGGATTTTCTTTATTGCCCCGCGTCTGATTAAGTCCGCTTAAATTTTGCGGATTTTTTATTAAGATAAAAAAGTATAAAATTTTAACTTAGAATAGTGTCTAGCGCAAGCGTCCTAGCGTCTAGTGAACTTCCGCTTTTCTTGTTAATTCTTCATCGTGTTCATTTCTTCGATGTTGACGGTTTTACGATTTTGGTAAAGCGCAATTAGGATAGCTAATCCTACAGCGGCTTCAGCTGCAGCGATAGCGATCGTAAATAGCGCAAAAATCTGTCCGTCGATTGATGGAGCCACTCCATATTTACTGAATGTGACCAGGTTAATATTGACCGCATTTAGCATCAGTTCAATGGAAATTAGCACAATAACAGTGTTGCGTTTTGTTAGGGCACCGAACAGGCCGATGCAAAACAGGATTAAGGCCAAGGTAAGATAGATTGAAATCGGACTCATTCTTTTTCCGCCCCCTTACCATTGTCTTTTTTCGCCAGAATGATGGCACCGATTAGGGCCACAAGCAATACTACAGATGTTAATTCGAACGGAATGACGTATCTAGTGAATAGAGCTACACCAATTTGTTCGGTATTATTTTCATGCAGTGTTGTTGCGATTACTGGTAAATCTAAATTGTAAATTCCAAAATAAAAGGCTGCGGCAAATCCGAGTACTCCTAGGAACAGTAAGATGAGCCGAATTGAGCTTTGTTTTGGTTCCTGTTCATCATTATGTTTGGTTAACATGATACCAAACAGCATAATGATAGTAATAGCACCGGAGTAGATCAGGATTTGCACCCCAGCTACGAATTCTGCCGACAGTAGCACGTAAATCCCTGCAATACTGACAAATGTTAATACAAGGGCTAGGAGCATATGAACTACTTTACCCAGGTTTAACAGCAGAACCCCACCGATAATCGCTACTAGGGCTAGGCCCATAAACGCTAATAATTCACCTGTCATGGTTTGTTCACCTGCCGAACATTCTTATCGTTGTTATCCAACCACTCGAGGTTTTTGAACAGTTCATCACGACTATACGAGGCAAGCTCGAAATTGTTGGTCATGATAATGGCCTCAGTTGGACAAACTTCCGTACACAAATCGCATAGAATACATAGTTCATAATTGATGTCATACGTATCAATGATTTTCCCTTTTTTCGTTGGATCTGGGTGTTTCTTCCCAGTTAGTTGAATACAGTCCGTCGGGCAAATGGTCGCACATTGATTACAGACAATACATTTTTCTGGATTAAATTTCTGAATACCGCGGAACCGATCTGGTAGCGGCAGTGGTTTGTTCGGATAGTCATACGTCATCTTTTCCCGCGTCAGGTTTTTAAGGGTATATTTCAAGCCTTTCGCTAATCCAAGCATGTATTTTCACCCCTTTATATCATTAGGTTGTGTTAAACTTGGCCGTTGATTTCCGTTCCAGGTGCGAGCGGTTCGCGGGCGGTAGCGGGGAGCCTCCAAGGTGCTTTGCACCTGTGGAGTCTCCCCTGCCCCGTACTCCCGCAGGAGTCTTCGCACCTTCCACTCCAATCAACTAAGTTCGAAAAATCAACATAGAACATTAACACAGCCTTATTAAAGAAAATAAAGCATTTAAACGTTTATATCAATTTAATTAGTTCTTTGATTATGGCTGTTAGGAAGATGTTGGCTAGGGCTACTGGTAATAGTATTTTCCAGCCGAATTCCATTAGTTTGTCGGCACTTATCCGCGGGAATGTACTTCTGATCCAGATTAGGAAGAAGACAATCGTGCTAAACTTAAGGGCAAACCAAATCGGTCCTGGAATAAATCCCAAAAACGGTAGTGGTAACCAGCCGCCTAAGAATATCGCCGTGATTAAAGCAGACATAGCAAACATATAAACATATTCTGATAACATGAAAAATGCCCAACGGAAGCCAGAGTACTCAGTAAAATATCCAGCTACTAGTTCATTTTCTGCTTCAGGTAAATCGAAAGGTACCCGGTTTAATTCAGCAACCCCTGCGATAACGAAGATGATAAAGCCGATTGGTTGTAATAGGATAAACCAGCCATCTTGTTGGGCAGCAACGATGCTGTTTAAATTCAAGCTTCCTGTAAGGAGAATGACTCCTAACACAGACATAACTAATGGAATTTCGTAGGAGATCATCTGGGCAGCGGCCCGCATTCCACCAAGCAAAGAGTATTTATTATTGGATGCCCAACCAGCTGTTAATATCCCAACGACTGTCATACCAGAAACGGCTACATAATAAAGCAAACCAATGCCAATATCAGCGAACTGAAATTTATCGGTAAATGGGATGGTAGCCATTACCACGAAAGATGGAGCAAAAGCTATGATTGGCGCAATAATGAATAATGGTCTGTCAGCAGCCTTCGGGATTGTATCTTCTTTTAATAAAAGCTTCAAAACGTCAGCAACGGTTTGTAATAGCCCTAAGCGCCCACCGAGCTGATTTGGTCCCATTCGCAATTGCATAAAGCCCATAACCTTACGTTCGGCTAAAATGGCATATGTTACAAATCCTAGGACAACAAATAGGAAGATTGTCGCTAATAGGAAGAAGATTCCAAAGTTTAGTAATCCTGCACTTGAATGCAATAATTCTTCAATCATTAACCGTCAACCTCCCCGAGGACTATATCAATTGCACCTAGAATGGCAATTAAGTTGGAAATATTTTCACCCTCTAATAATTTAGGGAGTATTTGCAGATTATAGAATGATGGTCGTCTGAATTTTAAGCGATAAGGTTCTTTTTTACCATCACTAGCAATATAACAGCCTAATTCACCACGAGCACCTTCAATTCTGACGAAACCTTCGCCTTTTGGCGCTTTAATGATTTTCGGGACCTTTGCTAAAATTGGTCCATCCGCAGGGAATTGTTCCACAGCCTGCTCAAGAATTTTTAATGATTCTTCAATTTCTTCTAGTCGTAAGTGATAACGCGCTAACGCATCTCCCTCTGATCGAACAGGAATATCAAATTTGAAGCGGTCATAAATTGAATACGATTCATCTTTACGAAGGTCCCACTTGACTCCGGTACAACGTAGGTTAACACCACTCAATGAATATCTAATGGCATCTTCTTTAGAGTATGCCCCGACCCCTTTTACTCGACTTAGGAAAATTTCATTTCCAGAAACAAGTGTATGATATCCAGCTAGTTCTTGACGCATATATGGGATGAAGTCTCTAACCTTTTCAATCCAGCCTTCTGGAGCATCCCATTTTACTCCACCTACACGCATGTAGTTAAAAGTAAGACGAGCGCCTGAAAGCTCGGCTAACATATTAATAATCATTTCCCGTTCACGGAACGCGTAGATGAATGGACTTGTTGCTCCAAGGTCTAATATATAAGTACCCCAAGCAACTAAGTGACTAGCAATCCGGCCAAGCTCCATAGCGATAACCCTTAAGTACTCGGCGCGCTCCGGAATTTCTAATCCCATCATCGTTTCGACGGCATGAACTAGAACATAATTATTGGTCATGGCCGACAAATAGTCCATCCGGTCGGTATAAGGAATAATTTGGGTATATTGTAGATTCTCAGCTAATTTCTCGGTGCCACGGTGCAAATACCCGATAACTGGAGTTGCTTCAGTTATGATTTCACCGTCAATTTTTACAACTAAACGGAAAACTCCATGGGTACTTGGATGCTGTGGTCCAATGTTCAATAGCATTTCTTCAGTTCGTATCATCGGTTATACCTCCACATCATACTGTTCATAATCTTTGCGGAGTGGGTACCCAACCCAATCCTCACCAAGCATAATGCGATGAAGGTTTGGATGACCAAGGAATTTTATTCCTAATAAATCGTATGCCTCACACTCAGGCCAGTTTGCTCCCGCCCACAGTGGTTCAAGTGATTCAATCTCTGGTGTATCACGGTCAATCTTTACTTTTAACGCGACTGATTGGCTATTTTTATAGGAGTATAAATGAACGTAAACTTCCATATGGGTGACAAAATCTGATCCATGAATCTCTGACAGATAATCAAAGCCTAATTGCTCATTGTATTTTAAAAATTGGGCAATCTTGAAATAAGTGTCCCGTTTTGCCACAAGGGTAGGAACATCTTTCGAAAGTTTATTAATATAAGAATCTTCTAAAACTTCTTTCCCCAGATTCTCTTCAATTACTTTGACATATTTTTCAAGGTAGATCTGATTTGGCGATGGTTTTGCCTCTTCAACAGGTGCTTGGGCTTCGCCAGCAGCTGCAGCAGCTTTCGCTTTGGCAGCAACTGCGGCAGCGGCTTTCGCTTTAGCAGCGGCGATGGCTTTCGCTTTTTCATCACCAGCACCTGCATCAGCTCCTGTTACCGGCTGACTTCCACCTTGTTTGGCAAGGGCAGCAGCTTTGGCTTTGGCAGCGGCTACTGCTTTCGCTTTAGCGGCAGCGATGGCTTTCGCTTTTTCATCGTCTGTTGCTGGTGTTGACTCAGGCTGATTACCAGCTTGTTTTGCCAGTGCGGCTGCCTTGGCTTTGGCAGCGGCTACTGCTTTCGCTTTAGCGGCAGCGATGGCTTTCGCCTTTTCATCGTCTGTTGCTGGTGTTGCTTCTGGCTGATCGCCAGCTTGTTTTGCTAGTGCGGCTGCCTTGGCTTTGGCTGAAGCGACTACTTTAGCCTTGGCAGCAGCAGCAGCTTTCGCTTTAGCAGCTGCGGCAGCTTTCGCTTTAGCGGCGGCAACAGCCTTTTCATCAGTAGAAGCTGGAGCTTCAGATTTATTAGCTTCTTTAGCTTGAGCTTGGGCTTCAGCGCTTGCTAATGCATGATCGACTGCAGCTCGAGCTTGATCTTCTGGATTCGTTTGAGCTTCAGGACTAGCTTGAGCTCCAGAGCTAGCTAGTTCTTGCGCTTTGAGCTTGGCTTGGGCTGCGGCTTTTGCTTTGGCAGCGGCAGCAGCTTTCGCTTTAGCAGCAGCTTCTTGCTTTAATTGTTCTATATCTTTTTCACCGCTCATCGATTACTGCACCTTCTTCCCAGTCTTCGCTTCGTAGCGGATTTTTTCTTTTAACATATTAATTCCATAAATTAACGCTGCAGGATTTGGTGGACAGCCTGGAATATAGACATCAACAGGGACAATCTGATCCACACCTTTTACTACTGCATACGATTTCACATAGGGACCACCAGCGGTTGCACAGGAGCCCATAGCAATAACCCATTTTGGTTCTGGTAATTGATCGTAAAGACGTCTTAAGATTGGCGCCATTTTTTTCGTTACTGTTCCCGATACAATCATACAATCGGATTGACGCGGTGATGCTCTAAAGATAGTTCCAAAACGGTCTAAATCGTAATGAGCGGAACCGGTACCCATCATTTCTATCGCACAACAAGCAAGACCAAAGGTCATTGGCCATAATGAGTTGCTTCGAGCCCAAGCTTTAATTTGCTCGAGGGTTGTAAAAAACACTGTACGTTTAATTTCTTCCATTTCAGCAGGTGAAATATCTTTTAAATTTAAGTCCATTTAAGCACCTTCTTTTTCCAGGCGTAGACTAGTCCGATGATGAGCATTAGCACAAAAATAAGCATTTCGATTAAAGCAAACAGTCCTAATTTTTCATACGCAACTGCCCAAGGATATAAAAATACAGTTTCCACATCAAATATAACAAACATCAGAGCAAAAATATAATAGCGGACGTTGAACTGTACCCTTGAATCATGGAACGGGTCTAAGCCGCTTTCATAAGTGGTGTACTTTTCTTCACTTGGTTTATAAGGACGTAATAGCTTACCTATAGTCCATGCCACGATTGGCAGTAATACTCCCAGACATAGAAATACAAAGACAATCAGGTAGTTATTCTGATACAAATTGAGAAAATCCATGCCCAATAAACCTCCTATGTCATAAAATTTTCACATTCCAAATTGTAACCGATAACATTATAACACTGTTACAAAATTGTGTCGACAAAGGAATACGAAATCTGACATTTTATAATAATTTTTCAACGGGGCCTTTACTTATCAGTGTTTTCAGACTTTACTGTCTTATTTTCAGAAATTTCTTTTTCTTGACATTTAGGGTAAACACCCTATTGTATTGTAAAAAAAACGCCCCCTGAGCCAAAGCTCAAGGGGCATTTATAACAAGCGGAAGCGATCAATCGCTTCCGCTTGTTATAGGTAAGTTTCAGAGCCCAGCGGACTCTGAAACTTATCGGTATTATATATGTTTTGCAACTGTGATACGGTTGATGGCACGTTGAAGGGCTAGCTCGGCACGTCTGAACTCAAGCGATTCAGCTTTTTGTTCGCGTAAGCGTTGCTCAGCACGTTCTTTCGCACGAAGGGCACGTTCGACGTCGATGTCTTCAGCTTTTTCCGCAGATTGTGCGAGAACAGTTACTTGTTCTGGGCGCACTTCTAGAAATCCACCGTTAACGGCCACATACTCCGTTTTACCTCCGGTTATTAAGCGAAGGGCCGCAATTTCTAACGGTGCAACCATGGCAATGTGACCTGGTAGAATGCCAAGTTCACCAGTTTGAGCTTTAGAACTTACCATTTCTACACTTGATTCATACACCGGGCCATCAGGAGTAACAACATTGACTTTAATCGTCTTCATTTTTTACCCTCCTGGTCCAAAATTAGACTTCTGCACCCAAGCGTTTAGCACTCTCAAGTACATCTTCAATGCGGCCAACTAAGCGGAACGCATCTTCTGGAAGGTGGTCGTATTTACCTTCAAGAATTTCTTTGAAACCTTTAACAGTTTCTTTAACAGGAACATAAGATCCTGGTTGTCCAGTGAACTGTTCAGCCACGTGGAAGTTTTGCGATAAGAAGTTTTGAACGCGACGTGCACGAAGCACAACAAGTTTATCTTCATCGCCTAATTCGTCCATACCAAGAATCGCAATGATATCTTGTAATTCACGGTAGCGTTGTAAAGTTTGTTGAACTTGACGAGCAACTTCGTAATGTTCTTCTCCAACGATATCAGGTGACAATGCACGTGAAGTTGAAGCAAGTGGATCTACCGCAGGATAGATACCCATTTCAGAAAGTTTACGCTCAAGGTTCGTTGTTGAATCCAAATGCGCGAATGTTGTAGCCGGAGCCGGGTCAGTGTAGTCATCGGCAGGTACATAAATCGCTTGGATTGAAGTAACAGATCCTGAGTTAGTAGAAGTGATACGTTCTTGTAATTTACCCATTTCAGTAGCAAGAGTTGGTTGGTAACCAACGGCAGAAGGCATACGGCCTAATAATGCTGATACCTCAGAACCTGCTTGTGTGAAACGGAAGATGTTATCCATGAAGAAAAGAACGTCTTGTCCTTGTTCATCACGGAAATATTCAGCCATTGTTAAACCAGTTAGGGCAACACGCATACGTGCGCCTGGTGGTTCGTTCATTTGTCCGAATACCATCGCTGTTTGTTTGATAACGCCTGAGTCAGTCATCTCGTAGTAAAGGTCATTTCCCTCACGAGTACGTTCACCAACACCAGCGAATACAGAAATACCGCTGTGTTCTTGAGCGATGTTATTGATTAACTCTTGGATAAGTACAGTTTTACCTACACCGGCACCACCGAATAGACCGATTTTACCACCTTTGATATAAGGAGCAAGTAAGTCTACTACTTTAATACCAGTTTCAAGGATTTCAATCTCAGTAGAAAGCTGTTCAAAAGTTGGAGCTTCTCTGTGAATTGCATCGCGGCGAGCATCTGTTGCGATCTCATCAGCTAAGTCAATTTTTTCACCTAATACGTTAAATACACGTCCTAGTGTAATATCGCCAACTGGTACAGAAATTGGAGCACCAGTGTCAATTACTTCTGTACCGCGTGTTAATCCATCAGTGGATGACATTGCGATTGTACGAACTGTATCGTCACCTAAGTGAAGGGCAACCTCAAGGGTTATGCTGATGTTAACTTCAGATTCGCTACGCGCTTGGTTGATTGTCAACGCATTATAGATTTCAGGAAGTTGACCAGCTTCGAACTTTACGTCAACAACTGGACCCATAATTTGAAGAACGCGTCCTTTGTTCATCGTTTTCCCTCCTACAACAATTTAGAACTTTTGCTCTTTATTGAATAAGGGGCCTAGCGCCACCTTAAATTTTTGATTATAGCTCGGCGAGGTTGACTTCTATCTTTTTATAAAAAAATGAAGGTCCTCGAGCCGAATTGGTTTTGTTATTCTAGTGCTGCTGCACCGCCGACGATTTCTGTAATTTCTTGGGTAATCGCAGCTTGACGCGCACGGTTGAAAACTAATGTGTACGAGCTGATTAGTTCTTTTGCGTTATCAGTCGCATTTCTCATTGCTGTCATCCGCGCTGCAGATTCACTAGCTTTTGTGTCTAATAAAGCGCCATAGATTAAGCTTTCAGCGTATTGAGGTAAGAGAACGTCCAAAATCTCATCTGCTGATGGCTCAAATTCATAGGAAGTAAGTTTAGATGAAGTTGAAATATCTGTTAAAGGTAATAACTTCTTCTGAGTCACTTCTTGTGAAATTGCGCTTAAATAATGGGTATAGTAGACATGCAATTCATCGAATGTACCATCGGAGTACATACCAACTGTTTTATTGGCGATTTCTCTAATATCTTCAAAAGTCGGTAGATCTGAAATGCCGATGATATCAAGGGCAACAGGCATACCGCGCTTTACGAAAAAGTCTCGACCCATTCTTCCGATTGCAATAATCGCGTATTCATCCGTAGATGTATGACGCTCTTTAATAGTATTTGATACTGCCCGAAGTACGTTAGAGTTATAACCTCCACATAAGCCACGGTCTGAAGTATAAACGATGTATCCGGTCTTTTTGACTGGACGGGATGTTAGCATTGGATGGGTTGCATCGGTGCCTCCCATTGCAATTGATGCCGTTACTTCTTGGATTTTCTCCATATAAGGAACGAATGCTTTTGCATTCCCTACGCCTCTACTCCACTTTGCAGAATATACCATTTCCATTGCTTTGGTAATTTGGCTAGTCTTTTTAGTAGAAGTAATCTTAGATTTTATATCACGTAAAGATGCCACTGGTTCTCACCACCCTTTTTACAAAGATTGTCAAGCTTACAGGCGCCTAGCCCTTAGAGGTTAGTCCATGAACATGGCGCATTCAGCTTTCCTTTTATTAGTCCAAAATTATTCGGATACTGCGAATGTTTTCTTGAATTCGTTGATCGCAGCTCCCATATCATCGTCAGACGGAAGTTCTTTTGTTGTCGCGATATGGTCTAACAAGTCTTTGCGGTTGTGGTCTAACCATGTATGGTATTCAGCTTCAAAGCGACGGATATCTTCCAATGGAATATCATCTAAGAAGCCTTTTGTTAATGCATATAGAATCGCTACTTGTTTTTCAACAGATAGTGGTTTGTTTAGATCTTGTTTTAGTACTTCTACAGTACGAGCTCCACGGTTAAGTTTTGCTTGAGTGATTTTATCAAGGTCAGAACCAAATTGAGCAAATGCTTCTAATTCACGGTATGACGCAAGGTCAAGACGTAGTGTACCAGAAACTTTTTTCATTGCTTTAATTTGAGCTGATCCACCAACACGAGATACTGAAAGACCTGCGTTGATCGCTGGACGAACACCTGAGAAGAACAAGTCTGATTGTAAGAAGATTTGTCCATCAGTGATTGAGATAACGTTCGTTGGAATGTACGCAGAAACGTCACCAGCTTGTGTTTCGATAAATGGTAATGCAGTGATTGAACCTTTACCAAGTGCATCACTTAATTTAGCAGCACGTTCTAATAAACGGCTGTGTAAGTAGAATACATCCCCTGGATACGCTTCACGACCTGGAGGACGGCGTAATAATAATGAAAGTTCACGGTATGCAGAAGCTTGTTTAGAAAGGTCATCATAAACAACCAATACATGCTTGCCATCATACATGAATTCTTCAGCCATTGATACACCAGCATAAGGAGCTAGGTATAATAATGGAGCTGGTTGAGATGCTGCAGCAGTTACAACGATTGTGTAATCTAATGCACCAAATTTACGTAGAGTTTCAACTGCATTACGAACAGTTGACTCTTTTTGTCCGATAGCAACGTAGATACAAATCATATCTTGACCTTTTTGGTTCAAGATTGTATCGATTGCAACAGATGTTTTACCAGTTTGGCGGTCACCGATGATTAACTCACGTTGTCCACGGCCAATTGGTACAAGAGCGTCGATCGCTTTGATACCAGTTTGAAGTGGTTCGTGAACGGATTTACGAGCCATAACTCCTGGTGCATTGTACTCGATTGGACGAGTTTTAGTAGTGTTAATTGGTCCCATGCCATCAACAGGTAGTCCTAGTGGGTTCACAACACGTCCGATTAACTCGTTACCTACTGGAACCTCCATGATACGACCTGTACGACGAACTTCGTCACCTTCACGGATTTCAGTGAAAGGACCAAGGATGATGATACCGACGTTATTTTCTTCAAGGTTTTGTGCCATACCCATAACGCCGTTTGAAAATTCAACAAGTTCTCCAGCCATGACATTGTCGAGGCCATGAGCACGAGCGATACCGTCACCAACAGAGATAACCGTACCTACATCACTCACTTGAATTTCCGACTGATAGTTTTCGATTTGCTTTTTTATCAGCGCACTAATTTCCTCAGCTTTGATGCTCATGAGTTTCACCCCTATCTACGAATCTTAGCCTAGCAATTTACGTTCTAATCGTTCCAGTTTCCCGCGCAGGCTGCCGTCGAAAATCCGGTTTCCAATACGTAGCTTAACGCCACCTAGTAAATTGGAATCAACGATATTTTCAATAATTAGAGATTTCTTACCAACTTTACTTGCAAAAGCTTGGGACAGTGCAGTACGTTCAACGTCTGTTAGTGGACGTATTGAATAAACGTTTGCTGCAGCAATTCCTCTATCTTCGTTTGCAAGCTCGATAAAATGATCTGCCATCGCTACGATGTTATCTTCACGTTGACGGTCGATCATTACTTTAATTGTATTGATTACAAAAGGACTAGCGGATGAAAACGCTTCAGCTAAAATCTCCTTCTTCTTATCTTTCGAAAGTTTTGGAGAGTTTAATAAAGCTGTTAACCCCGGGTTACTAGTAAAGACATCTTTTACTACACGAAGTTCTTCTTCCAGCTTATCAAGAAGCTGACTTTCTTTCGCAAGTTGGAAAAGAGCTAGCGCATAGCGTTTTGCTACTGCTTTGTCGCTCATCGTTCTCCCGCCTCTTGGATATAATCATTAATAAGCTTTTCTTGGTCAGCTGCTGTAAGTTCTTTTTCAATAACTTTAGTTGCGATTAACACTGAAAGTGATGCAACTTGTTCACGAATAGCAGAAACAGCGTTCTCTTTTTGCGTTTCGATTTCAAGTTTCGCAGATTGTTTAATACGATCTGCTTCAACACGTGCAGCGGCAATAATTTCATCTTTTTGAACATCGCCAAGTTTTTTTGCATTTTCAATTAAAACGTGAGCTTCTTGACGCGCATCCTTAAGAAGAGCTCTTTGCTCGTCAAGGATTTTGTTCGCCTCAATACGGCTTTTCTCAGCTGCATCAATTTGACCAGCAACATGATCTTCACGTTGTTTCATGATGCCCATTAAAGGACCCCATGCAAATTTTTTCAGCAATGCTAACAAGACAACAAACATAGCAAGTTGGAAAAGAATATCTCCTCCGTTAAACTTTGCAGCATGACTAGCAGTTTCAGCTGCTCCTAAAACAAGACTACTTGTTAACACCCTCGATTCACTCCCTTCAAGAGTCGTTCCCTTCAACTACAAGGTTCCAACTATTGGAAACCAGATTAATGTCAGATATCATTTTTTATGGTTTCACGTATTTTTGTACGCAAACCGTTCGTTTGTCCAATTTTTCAAACTCTTTCTTATATAAATAGAGAGTTTTTAGGACATAAAGCAATGGCGAAGGTTCTCATGAAATGATCTTCGCCATTTTTGAACGTCTTAAGAATAATTATTGACCTTGTACCATGAACGCGATAACAACCGCGATGATAGGAATCGCCTCTACTAAAGCTACCCCGATGAACATTGTTGTTTGAAGCATACCACGTGCTTCTGGTTGACGAGCGATACCTTCTACTGTACGAGATACGATAAGACCATTACCGATACCAGCACCTAGTGCCGCTAAACCGATTGCGATTGCTGCTGCTAAAAGACCCATTATAAAGTTCCTCCTTTAATGTATGCAAAAATAAGTTTTTTTTAGATGTTCAAATATTTTGAACAACTTTTATATTAATGGTCAGTGCTGACTTTGTGAGACAGATAAACCATCGTTAACATAGCGAAAATAAATGCTTGGATCGCGCCAACAAAAACTGAGAAACCTTGCCATGCAAGCATTGGAACAATAGCGGCAAGATGACCACCAACGCCAGTTGCAAGACCACTCGCAAGTAATCCTAGTAGGATTTCACCTGCATAGATATTACCGTAAAGCCGTAGACCGAGAGTCAACGTATTAGCGAACTCCTCGATAATCTTAATTGGAACCATAAACCAGAACGGTTTTAAGAATTCCTTTCCGTAACCAGCAACACCTTTTGCCTTAATTCCATAATAATGGGAAAGACCAACTACCAAAGTAGCTAAGGTTAATGTAACGACTGGATCTGCTGTTGGTGATTTCCACCAAAGTTCACCATCAATTACAACCGAAAACGGAAGTCCTAACATGTTTGCTACAAATACATACATAATGATCGTAATTCCGAGGATATGGAATTTACCACCTGTTTTCCAGTCCATGGTACTATCAATTATGTTTCTAACAAAATCCATGACCCATTCAAAGAAATTTTGCATGCCAGTTGGCTTCATCGCCATTTTACGTGTAGCTAAAACGCCTATAATAAAGACTATTACACTAGCAACAGAAATCATCAAAACATTGGCCAGGTTAAAATACAGCCCTAGAAATTTAACAATAGGAGCTTCGTGATGCAATAGTATTCACCTCTCTTCCCCGCTAGTTATCTGAATGAAAAGATTGAAGCAGAAAATCTATCATAATGACAACGTACATTGTCATTAATCCCAAAACAACAGAAATAAGATGGATTGAATCCGGGTACTTAAATGTTATTATTACTGCTAAGGCCGCCGTTGCCATTCGTGAAAATGAACCAAGTGAACGTACTTTCTTTCCTTGAACAACTGCATCGCCAAACTTATCTGCTTTACGCACCAACAGCCACAAATTAAAAAGGCTGAGGCTTGTCCCAAGAATAAGTCCTAAAAATATGTCTTGGTAAGATGTAAAACCCCATCCGAGAACATATAATGCCAGCAATAAAAATATGTACTTACGTTGACGAGTATACATTTCTTTCATTTCCGACATAAATTGTTAATCTCCCGAAAAGTATTGGTTAACTAGGCGTAACATTCCAAAAACACCACCAGTTAACCCTAAAAGAAGCCCCAAAACAAGAAAAAGTGGCTCGGTCTCTGTTAAACGATCCAGCCATCTACCTCCGAAAATGCCAATTAAAACTGGTCCAACAAGTGTTGAAAGAACCCCAGAAGTTAACGCCATTGATTGTAAAGGATGACGGTTTTTATTACGCATTTGCATGCATCCTCTCTTGGTAAGAGAATGGTAATAATTCGCTGTCGAAGTACCGTTTTTACTACGTGGGAGTGTCGAAAAACACTGTAGAATACTATGTAAACCCTATCATTTTATATCCTTTGTTAGCATACAATAGCACCCCCTCGTTGTCAATGTGTTCTGGGAAATTGTTCGCAATCTTTTTGGTTAATATTCGGAATCTTCTTATTAGATGTACAATTACCAACCTCTGCGCCGTTACTAGTTGGAAAAAAATTTTTTTCGATGCTGATTTTGGGCTCTTTTTTTCGGGAAATTTTTTCCTTGTCCCCGGGAAAAATTTACTTTTTCCTGAGGTCGCGAATTTTCTGGTGGCGATTTCCAGGATTCGAGGGGATGAGTGGCGGATAGGGCTTTTCCCGCAATTTTTGCAGTGCTCCCCAGCTCTATCGGTGGTGGGGTGGGAGGCAAGGGTCAAATTTGGCGCGTCAATCTATGGTGGTGGGGAATCAAGTGTTCAAATTTGGCGCGTCGATTTGTAAAAATAGACGGATGAATTCCGCTTAATTTGGGATTTTCCTAAAAAATAGCGTCAATAGACGGAGCGATTCCGCTTATCGACTCGAAAAACAGGAAAATGGAGGATTTTTCACCCGATAAGCGAAAAGCCTCCTCTTATTTACCCCAAAATGAGCTCAATTCTGCAATTACCCGGAAATCCTCCGCTTATTTTGCCCTCTGTGCCGCCTACTTAATGAGCAATTCCAAAATTCACCACTCCAGCTCCTGGCGCCCGCTCACTCCTGGCTCCCTGCTCCCGGATCCAGCTCCCAGCTCCCGATTCCGCTCCCGCCTAATCCCCCTCCTTACCCGGAACCTCGATCATCGACTCCAGAATATCTTCCTTCCCACCTTTTCTGGCGAATACCTTTACCAGGTACAAACCTTCCACCGGCAATTTTTCCTGCCAAATCTCTTTCTCAATCGTCCCTTTAGGCACATTTCTCCGCCAATCCAGAAAACCTACAAATTGGTAATTAGATGGGTTAAATAGCGCAATCCCAAACTCGTCTGCTCCTCCTGGTAGATATACTTCATAGCGGTACGTTTTCTCTTTGTCACCTTGCTTAAATTCAAATCCCATTACCCGCGGATAATCCGGCTCTTCAAATACGTACAGATAGGGGACTCTAATCTTGTGATCTCCTTCATTAATCTCAAGCCGCCCGTCATATATTTTTTTCGAAAAAAAAGAGGGTTTAATCGTCATTCGGACGGCAACGCGTTTCTCCTCATCGGGCTTAAGACGAAACGATAGTGGAAACTGCCATTCAATCCCAGGCTCGTTTTTCGGGAGCGAAAAATAATAGCTTTTTTCGGTGTCGCCGATGTTTTTCACGGTTACGTAGGCTTTGTGCTGATGCTTATTGTCAGCCAGCTGGAATTTTCCAAACTGCAGTGAACCAGGCACGACTAGCGATTCGGCTTGCAGGGCGTTGACCGGCTGAATCCTTCCGGCTCCCTGCTCATAGGTTTTGTAGGGCTGGCCGGTCTGATTGGCAATCGGCTTGGCCGTGTTCATCAGCGCCGCCTTGATTTCTTGCGGTCCCCAGTTGGGATGGGCCTGTTTTATCAGGGCACAAGCCCCCGCAACATGCGGTGCGGCCATACTCGTCCCTTGCAGCGACAAATATCCGCCAGGAATCGTGCTATTTATCGCCACTCCCGGCGCAACCACATCTGGCTTAATTTCCCAGGTAACCGTCACCGGCCCCCGCGAGCTAAAGTCCGCCAAAATATCCCTTTCTTCTATTAATATAGTCCGGGCAATTTTTGTCGCCGAATTTTTAATCGCCACACCGTCAGCTTTGGAAATCGCTGACACCGGAATCGGCACCATCTCCTCAAGATTTCCGCTAAAGCTGCCCTGCGAATTATTGGCGATAATCACAGCCTTGGCCCCAGCCTTAAGTGCGTTTATTGCTTTTTGGGTAAAAGTAAACCTCCCCCTATCTAACAAGACAATTTTGCCCTTCACATTTGCCGCGGCTAGCTCGTCGCGGCTTCCTAAGCCAGCTATCGCTAATTCTTGGGAACCAATGTCTATGGTCCAATCCGGTGCACCCTGCATTGGTTCCATGCGGATTTTTTGATTTCCAGTGATTTGCAGATAGGGAATTTTCTGTGGTGGAGTCGACGCGCCAACCGATATTGCTTTAGAGGCCGTACCGGGCGAGCCAACGGTCCAGCGGTTCGGACCAGAGTTCCCCGATGAGGTTACAGCCGTAATTCCCGTGTCGACTGCCCGATTGAGGGCCAGGCTGATTGGAAGATCCGGACCATTCACGCTGTTTCCGAGCGATAGGTTGACGATATCGACTTTATCTTTGATCGCTTGTTCAATGGCGGCGATAACCTGCTCGGTCGTGCCGCTCCCGCCCGGACCTAAAGCCCGATAGGCAATAAGCGTTGCTTCCGGCGCTACTCCGCGAATTTTCCCATTTGCGGCAATGATCCCAGCAACATGGGTCCCATGTAAGGTCGCCGGACCATTATTCCCCTTCGATTCCATCGGATCTTTGTCGTTATCAACCAGATCGTGCCCACCTTTATAGTTTGTTTTCAGGTCAGGATGAGTATAATCGATGCCAGTGTCAATTACGCCAACGGTTACCCCTTTCCCAGTAAGGCGCTGATTGTTCGGATCGTAAAAGCTCCTAACCTCATCCCCGCCAATCATCTTGATGTTTTCATCGTTAGGTTTGGGGAGGGTTTGATTTTTATTGGTGTTTGAAAACGAATTTGCGGTTGCTAACCTGTTAGTTTTAGTGATGAACGGTGGTGCGCCCGTTTCAGCTACTGACATTTTAGTGTTGAACGGTGGTACGTCTGTTTCCACTTGATAAGTATTAACCGGAGAAACTCGCAAAATATTCTCCTGCTTAGTTAATCGGTCAAGCGCACTAGCTGGTCCTTTTACGGAAAATCCCAGCAAGGCATGCTCAAATACGTATCTAAGTTCTAGCTCCGGATGCTTTGCCAAAATTTCCTGTGGCGACTGCTGCTTTTCCAGCATAACAATGGCGACTTTTTCAGTGTTGGGCGATTCTTGCGGAATTGGCGGATGGTGGAGTTTGTGCAAATTTGATTGTGTGTGGATTTGGGATTGGGATTGAGTTTGGGATTGAGTTTGGCTATAGCTGCTGGTGGCGAAAAATAGAATTGAAGCTGAAAGGATTACAGGAAGGGTTTTGCGCATCGGGGTGGGCTCCTTTTTTTTATTAGGTTTTTCAAACGGGGAGCGAATTATGCATGTTCAGAGATTTTGAGGACGGTGGTAGATACGGTTTTTATTTGAACCTGAGGTTTTGAGTTTCAGGCTCCACAAAATTCTTTTTGCTACTGTAGGGCTTTCAACCAATAGGAATTCCCGGCACAATTTGTTTGTAATTGTTGTAGATATTATTAAAAAATAATCGTGAACACCCTTTATATGGGCAGTTTTTGAATAGGATTTGCAGTTGCGGCAATACCACTTTTTGGATATACGAATTAATGGGTAGTGTTCGCAATTAATGCATTGATTTCCTTTAGTTAGTTCAGATTCTAGGATTCCATGTTTCTTAAGGATTGATGGCGGGGCAGGTGTATGCTCTTTAAGGAGAAGTTGATTTAATTTGTTAATCTGTCTGGTATTTAATTGTGGGGTAGCGTATCGTGCTTCAAGTTGGTTTATTTTCTCTTCAAGCATATCTGCATGAATTAATTTTTCAAATATCTGCCGATTGTCAGGTGTTGTTTTAATTATGGTTCGGCGATCAGCAATCCCAACTAAATCTATGATTGGAATTGATGGAAATTTATTCTTTTTCAGCCAAGCAATTAATCGCCTTTTTTGTTTTGCTACTTGAATGATTGGATTTTTGAAACCCTGTATATTGCCATTCAATTCTCTAATCATTTGCGACGAGTCTTTTTCGAATGTTAATGTTCCGGCGATGTTTTTGGTTTCAATAATTATGAGAAAGTTAATGGTGACAATCAAGTTGTCCATTTGGAAGGGGCAGTTTTCAATTATAAGTCGGAGATCAGCGAAAAAGTGGGAGTTACCTTTATTGTAGGATTCTAGATGGTAGTCGATTTGTTTTTCACCATTATAGCCAGCCATGTAGATTCTTCTGTCTTCCAGAAGAGCGGCCCTTTTTGGATGAAACAGGTCTAATCTTCTTAAAATAGCATCAATTTCAAAGACAATTAGGGGTATTTGTCGTCTTTTTGCAATCAAGTTATCTCCTCCTTATGAAAATATAACCGTAATTTCGGTTTTTCAGGGGCTTTTTCCTGCCTAGTTTTCGTCTTTATTTGTATTTTTGGTGACGGGCAATTTTTATCGCCGATTTTTTCCGGTTTATCGCCGATTTTTTTGGATTTATCGCCGATTTTTTGTAGTTTATCGCCGATTATTTTACTTTTATCGCCCCAAGTGAACAAAGTCACCACTAAACCAGCGATTTCCCCACAACCTCAAACCCTTAAATTACCTATTTACAGAATGACCACCTATTTTTTTACCATTACTGCTTATTTTCCTGACCACCGAGTTAAAGGTACACGCCCAAAAAGGTTTACTCTAAAAAATCCGTAATTGATCTCTAAAACTACTTAAAAGGACTCAATTTTTACTCCGTTATGACAATTTAAGCGGCATGACTGGTCTGGGTAACACGATTATGGCTCATTGTTAACCTAATTCTTTGGGAAAAGACTGCGATGGTGTTTTTATCGCCGATTTTTGCTGGTTTATCGACGATTATTTTGGATTTATCGCCGATATTTTGCTGTTTATCGCCGATTATTTTGGATTTATCGCCCCAAGTGAACTTTGTCACCACTAAACCAGCGATTTCCCCACAACCTCAAACCCTTAAATTACCTATTTCTAGAATAACCACCTTATTTTTACCATTCCCACATATTTCGCCGACCACCGAGCTACAAATACACGCCACCAAAGCTCGACCCCTAAAAAAACCCGTAATCAATCGCACCGCAAAAAAGAGGCCACCCCACAATCTAGCGGGGTGGCCTCTCAAAAATTGCCATTCAAGCGGCAAGCATGTTTATTTCGTTCCAAATAACCGATCTCCAGCGTCGCCCAAGCCTGGAACGATGTAGCTGTGGTCATTGAGTTTTTCATCTAGGGCAGCGATATAAATATCAACATCTGGATGAGCTGCTTTTAAAGCTTCGACCCCTTCTGGTGCAGCAATCAAACACATAAATTTGATATGATTGCCACCACGCGATTTTAGCGAGCGAATGGCCTCGATTGCGGAGCCGCCTGTTGCTAACATTGGGTCAACAACGATGAAGTCACGTTGCTCGACATCTTGTGGGAGCTTAAAGTAGTATTCGACTGGTTTTAATGTTTCCGGATCGCGATAAAGACCAATATGACCGACTTTTGCTGCAGGGATTACTTTTAAAACACCATCGACCATGCCGAGTCCAGCGCGTAATATCGGCAGAATGCCAATTTTTTTACCGGATAAAACTTTTGACTTAGTCGTACAAATCGGTGTTTCGATTTCAATTTCCTCAAGCTGCATATCACGAGTAATTTCAAAAGCCATTAACGTGGCCACTTCATCAACAAGCTCACGGAACTCCTTAGTGCCAGTAGTTTTTTCACGGATGTATGTAAGTTTATGTTGAATTAGTGGATGATCAAATACATATACTTTTGCCATCATTATCGCTCCTTCACTTATAAAAATTTGTCAAACCATGTAGAATACTCTTCATTCTCCCACACTTCGTTTCATTTTATCAAAAATAAACCTCGGCAAGCAACCAAGAATAGTCTATTATTTCGTTTTCGTAAAAAGTCCAAAAAATCCCGCTATTCTAAAAAGGAAACGCAACTAACCCTAGTTTCCTTTTCCCTTTTTCAATATTTTCACCAAATCCTCATACCCAAAATCCTCAGCAATTGAAATGGCAGAAGTCCCTTCATCATCCTCAAATCTCGGATCAGCACCAGCCTTTATCAAAAGTTCCACCATGTCGGTGCTTTCCATATACACAGCAGCCATAAGCGCCGTATAGTCATAGGAATCAGCCAAATTTGGGTCGGCCCCTCTTTCTAGCAACACCTTCGCCACCTGAACCTGGTCATTATCCGCTGCAACAATTAACGCAGTTGAGCCATATTCCTCAGCCTGCTCATTCGGATCAGCACCTTCATCCAGCAGCTTTTCCACCTCTGCGACATCCCCATTTATCGTTGCCTCCACTAACGGAGTTCCTTCCCCAAGTAAAAACTCATCCGCGAGGCCCCCAAGCTTTTCAAACATTACGTTAGTACCCCAAATAAATAAACCGCCCAGCACAATCATAATCAGCAAAACAATGGCGATCCCAAACTTCGACTTCTTCTTAACCACGACCGTACTATTTCCCATGAATGACTCGATTTCATAAATCCTGAGCGGAATCGCCGGATGTGTGGATAATAGCTCAGTCAATGATATGAAAAAGCCCTTCTTACGATTGTATTGCTCCAAATACTCTTCTTTATTCACAAAACGGAACAAATATTTCCCGGCAGCCAACACAGTCAACGCCCGCGCCGCTTTCTCCGGCTTTTCCGTATAAACCGCCGCCATTCGATCAGCCGTATACTCACAAGCTCGCGAATACGCCTCTCCCAAAAACGGAATCCACATCGCCAAAAAGGTTAGCGCCCGCTTACCAATATGGTTTCTCTTAATATGAGCCAGTTCATGGGCGATAATGAAGTCCAATTCCTCTTCATCGCCATTCACCATCAGCTCCACGATATCGGAATAAAGAATGACCATATCTCTTCCAAAAAAGCCAAGAATCCTTGTCGCAAACGCATTCAATACGCCGCCCGATTCCATTATGTACACCTCAGGAATCTCGCGCATTCCCATCCTTTTACAAAGACCATTCACCCGCTCATAAAGATCCCCGAATTGATTTTCCGACAGCTCGATTCCATTCATTCGGATGTAAGCCATCGAAACCGCATGAGCAAACAGCGTCAACGTAAGTAGCCCAAAAAAGATGGTAATCCCGATTATTGAAATAACTAAGAAAAAAAACATGACAACACTAATAATTAACGAAATAACAAATAATAGATTTTCCCGCTTGTGAACAAGCCCTCTTTCATCTATGTACTCAACCTTTTCTGTAATCATATTCCCCTGCAACCTCTCTCCTTTGGAAAAAATTGGCCAATAGCCGTTAGTAAAATCCGCAAATGAAAATCATCGATATCCGATTTTCTGCTGTAAAAAACTTTTAAAAAATCGGCCTCCAATAGAAGAAGCCGATTTCGTTTTTATTCTTTTATGTCTGAAAATTAAATTAGTCATTATTGAAGTTCATTTCCAATTACTGCTTAGACGAATTCTAATTTCCCAATTTTGATTAATATTCTGGGTAAAGCGTGAATCTTGCAGTTAAAGCAGCAACGCGTTCTTTAGCTTCTGCTAATTTCGCTTCATCTTCTGGGTTTTTAAGCGCTAAAGCGATAATAGAGGCGATTTCGTCCATTTCATCAACACCGAAGCCACGTGAAGTAGCTGCAGCTGTTCCAATACGGATACCGCTAGTTACGAACGGGCTTTTTGGATCATAAGGAATTGTATTTTTGTTTACAGTGATGCCGACTTCATCAAGAACATGTTCAGCCACTTTACCTGTTAACTCAAGTGATTGTAAATCAACTAGTAAAAGGTGGTTATCTGTTCCACCAGATACAAGGTTAATGCCCTCTTTTTGTAATCCAGCAGCTAAACGACTCGCATTAGCTATGATATTTTTTGCATAATCTTTAAAGCTATCTTGAAGCGCTTCGCCAAATGCAACAGCTTTTGCAGCGATTACGTGCATAAGCGGTCCGCCTTGAACGCCAGGGAAGATTGATTTGTCGATTGCTTTGGCAAATTCTTCGTTACACATAATCATACCACCGCGAGGTCCGCGTAGAGTTTTGTGTGTAGTTGTTGTGACGAAATGAGCGTGTGGCACTGGGCTTGGGTGTAAGCCAGCAGCAACAAGGCCAGCGATGTGAGCCATGTCAACCATTAGGTAGGCGCCAACTTCATCAGCGATTTCCCGGAATTTAGCGAAATCAATTACGCGTGGATACGCGCTCGCACCAGCAACGATTAATTTCGGTTTGTGCTCAAGAGCTTTAGCACGAACATCTTCATAGTCGATGTATTGAGTTTCTTTGTTCACTCCGTACTCGATGAAATTAAATTGTAGTCCACTAAAGTTAACTGGGCTACCGTGAGTTAAGTGACCACCGTGTGAAAGGTTCATACCTAGCACTGTGTCACCGTGTTGTAGGATTGCATAATAAACAGCCATGTTTGCTTGTGCACCTGAGTGCGGTTGTACGTTTACATGTTCAGCACCAAAGATTTGCTTTGCGCGATCGCGAGCGATATCCTCTGCCACATCAACGAATTCACAACCACCATAATAGCGCTTGCCCGGGTAACCCTCTGCATATTTATTTGTTAAAACAGAGCCTTGAGCTTCCATAACCGCTTCACTTACAAAGTTTTCCGAAGCAATTAATTCGATATTACCGCGTTGACGGCCTAATTCCTTTTGAATCGAATTGTATACTTGTTCGTCTTGGCGAGCCAAATTCTTCATATTCATATATATATCCCCCTTAATATTAGAAAAGTGAATGGCGACAGCGCTAGACACTAGTCTAAATTCAAAAAATGATTGTTTTGCATGTTTGCATTTGCTTATGATAAAAAGCCTAATTTCCGAACTATTATCTACAATTTTGAAAATTCTATTACATTTTACACGGTTTTTGTCAAAAAAGAAAGAACGAAAGCGTTTTGGGGCGAAAGTAAACGGATACATTTATTGAATTATCGCCCTTCGTTCTATAGGGCAGAAGACTTGCACTTTTTTCACAGGGATTTTTCTTTTCTGGCATCAAAAACTTTACTATGCGTATAGATTATATACATAAAATACACTTAAGGCACAACCAGCTAAGTTATCCGCTAGTTGTGCCCTTTGTTGCACGCAAAACTTACGATAGTCCCCTTTAAGAACCATCCCTTCGTTTCACAACCGATTCATCCCTTTTGCTTGCTCTAGCAACCCCTTGAGGTGTCTTATTTGGGAGCCAACGCTGCTTCGGGTGTCTTGTAATTCGATTAACACCCTGGCATGGAGAAGGTCTAGGTCTTTAAAATTTTGTTCGATAAACATTTGGTGGCCGGATCCTGTCTGCCCCTTTGCAGATAATCCTTTCTTTATTTCTTCGATTGTTTTTGGTAACTCCCGCTCTATGCCCCTGCCCACTTCAAAATAGGATTGATAGGAATCTAGGACGGCCTGTACATTTTCTTCATATAACTCAAGACATAAATTAAATATTTTAACAAAATCTTGATCTTCCATGAGCATAGGAGCTAGTAGTACCAAAACCATGTCTCCTCCAGCGCCAAATGGGCCTTCTGGAATTTCCTCCGCTATGCAATCAAGCTCTTTCTGTGCTTCTATATATTTTTGCAAATTTGCATTGGCTTCATCAATGTAGTCGTTAATTTTTTTGAATTGTAAAAATCCCACTTCAATCTCAAGAAGGATTCGAACATGTTCTTTATGATAAGTAAGATGGCTACTCGCAAAATATTTCGACGTAACCTTTTTTAATAACATAAACAAAAATGCGTACGCTTTATTTACATCTTTAGGGTCGATTGTGACCTTTTCCGAATAATCAAATGCCTTACTCGACAATATCAAATCATCATTCTTTCTGGGGTTCGTCATAGGACTCCTTACGCCTCCTCGGTTTCAGCAGCGACCTCTTTTGGGAAAACTTGCTGAAACAGCTTGGCAGCCTCGGCATCTTTCCCCTCGATGACCTTCATGGCCAGACGATTTTTTTCAATCTCCGTTTGCAGCATTTCATTGGAAAGCTCTTTTTCGCGAATGGCTTGGGCCTGAAGTCCTTTGGAGTAGTTGTCAAGACCCTCGCCTTGGCCTAAGAAAGCATCGACGACAACCCCTTCAGTTCTCAGCACTGATTTGGTAACGGACATAATCACTCCTGGTACGACATGCTCAGTTCCAGTGGCAGGATCCTGATATTTCGTTACAAGATTTTTGTTAATGCGTTTATATCCTAACCCACCAGGCGCATCACAGATAAAGTCACTTTGTAATAAATCCTGATAATCATAAATCGTTGACAATTCGTCAAGAATAACCTTTTTCACATAGGCCTGTTGTTGCGGAATAATGACCTCTTTCAACAAAGAATCAATATCCGGCAAGCTTACCTCTCGTTTTGCCTCATAAAAACCATTATAAAAGCCAATTTTCACATCAACTAAATGCAAGAATGTGTTATACTCCTGGTTCATTTGCCTGAAAACAAAATTCAAAGTCCGGCCGACATTGATATTTTGAAGCTCACGCTCGGTGGAGGTTTCTTCCCCGGATTGCTCCTTTATTTCATAGCTGGTATTAATTTGAATATCCCGTTTTGAAGAGGCTGTGGCCGTATGCTTTTGTGTCGCACTGGAAACACTTTTAGCAAATTGCTCTCGGGCAGAGTTTGAACCTCCCTTGACACCACCGCTTACTTCCGCCTTGCCCCAACCCCAAGAGGCACTTGCTTTAGCCTCTGCGTGATATTCGAAGCTTTCCGAGCTATTTGTTTTGTCAGAGGATTCGGCCTGCAAGGAATCTTCGAATTCCTTTGCACTTGTTTCGTTAAAAGAATCCAAAATACTAGAGGCACTTTTTGAATCAGCTTCGATCTTTGTATAGGATTTAATACTTATTTTCGTTTTCTCTCCCGGCAGCAAGGAAAAGGTTTGAATCACCTTTCCGGCACCATACGAACCTGGATAGGTGGACAGTAGATATGATTCTACTACTAATAGACGTGGTTCAGCTGTATCTGGTTCGAAATACATATAAGGATCCCTTTTCCCATATAAATTCTCCTTATAGCCAATTATCCCCCCAGCTTTGACATATTCTAGGAACTTTTTCGTGGATATATTTAAAGCCTTTGCTAGCTGCACAGATGTCGTATCGCTTTCTTTGTTCCTTTTACCTTTTATCTTTTTATATTTCCTAAACACTAAATCCTCTTGGTTAGCTTCCAATTCTTCGATTGTCATCTTTGCAATCTTCTTTCGTTCTTTAGCAACCTCTCCTGGTTTTCGTCTAGCTGCTAAGGTAAAATAAGCTCTCGGCAATGATAGCTCAATTAAATTTGTTCCACTGTACTGAGACGGCTCTGGAATGTTGTAGCTAAGCACTGGCGCTTTTGACGAATCCCCTAATTTAATCATTGGACCATTCTCTAATCTTTTCATTGGAATTTTCTCTGGCATAATCATGTCACCCTTTCCTCGGGAAAATGCCTACCATTATCTTCCTCCCCATAATTATACACAATTTGACATATTTAAAATATTTCAATTACTACTTCTTTGTGACATAAAGCACAGCGGGGCAAACAAAGTGACGGTTCTCTCGTTTGCATT
>CALCRD010000558.1 GCA_937894355.1 uncultured Bacillus sp. | reverse complement strand
CCAGTCGCCACACAACCAATGTATCCCCGGTGCGCAACGCCTTTAAGCATTGCTCCAGCTCCGGCCTTGTCGTGTTTTTGCTGCTGATCGCTTCCTCGTAGATCACGCCACACTCGGCCTTAATAAGCGCATCACGCTGCAAGTCTAGGTGCTGGTCGTCCGTCGATACACGGGCGTATCCAATGCGTTGATTCATTGACAGTACCAGAACATTGAAAAATTAACGGCTATTTTAACGGTTTTTATGGTTGTCAGCCACGAAAACTCGAACCCCTGAAAACCGTCCAGAAAACCACCGTTTTCTGAACAGAAATTCATCTTTAAATTTAATAAACAATCGGCCAAGATAAAGCCTTCAGCCTTTTGTGCAAAGATAAGCCATACTCAGGTTCAATTTGTTTAGCATATGCAGTTAAACCAAACAAATAGTTTCGAAGCCCAACAATAGAAGAAAATCCTCGATTGCTGGCATGTTTAACCGGGCCGATATCTTTGTGTTCAAGATAATACAAATGTTGCTTCATTGTATTTTTAAATTTCCGAGTTAAACGTGGCATCGATAAATCCACCAAAAGGCCAAGTACAATTTTCCTTGCTCGTGGAGGCAGAATTTTTGTTTTTGCTAAATTTGGGTTAAAACCGAAACGACCGAGAATTTTATATACCTCCACAATTACTTCAGAAGCTATATTTCTATTAAAACTTAAACAATTGGTCGAAAAAGTCAAATCATCCGCATATCTCGTATAAATAAGTCCATAAACTTGAGCTATTCTAGATAACTCCTCATCCACTTCGAACATGACAAGATTTGCAAGCATCGGGCTTGTTGGTGCGCCTTGAGGAAGGTGACCAAGACGTCTCTGCGAATAATTTGTTATATTATTTTTATCCAGCGGCGTTATCCTGAACCAACGTTTAGCACAGTAACTTTTAGTAAGAGGCCCCAGCCTAGTACAAATTCTAGATAACTCAAAAGAAACTAGAGGTTGATAACCTAATTTTCGAAATGCATGGTAAACCTCAATTTCAGAAACTGACTCAAAAAATCTTTGAATATCAATTTTGATTAACCATTTGCTCCCGCAGTGAGGCAAAGCCGCGTCAAATAAAGTCGATCCGACTTCAAAGGCAGTGCTAGCAGAATGAGGTCTACCATATCTCAATACATTTTTTGCAATCCATTGCTGTGCTATTTTAAGTTTTACTTCCGGAACACAAATTGTACGAAAACCCTGTGTTTTACCTCGCTGACGTCGCTTGCGAATACGGAATACTTTATATGGATCGCCATTTTTGTAAGATTCATCATCCCTACGACTAACAAAGCCTCTCAAATCCTTATAATTCACCTTTGTTAAGTGAGCAAGATGACGAAGAGTTAGTATGGGTGGTAATAACTTATCAACATTTACCACTAAATTACTAGCTGCGATTGCCGCATCAAGCACCGTAGTTGAAATATCAAGCTCTTTAGCTACTTGTCGATAGGGTTGAGGCTTCCAGTTCTTCATCTACTTTGACACCCGTAGGGTGAGGAGTCCCGCCACAAGTAGAAGACCGCGCCACGTAACCTTGTGGCGGGACTGCTTAACCGTGAGCAGGAGCTAAGTCATAGAGCAGCAGTAGTCTGCGCCCGGTTGATACGCTGAGGCGTATCACTGGTGGTTATGTCTATTAACACGCACCACATCTAGATATCAAACAGGGAACCTCAACGATTTTGGATAATAGGGTATTTCGTTAATTTGCACCTTAAGTGTTTGCCCTTCTTGACAAGTATGCGCTATTGCTTTTCTGGCATGATGCAACTGCCCCTGGCCTAAATCGGTAAGTTTACGTTGAGAATCTAGCCAACCATATTCAGTCATTAAAGCACAAAGATGTCGCACTTTAGTTGTTTCCAATCCTGAGCGACGCGATAATACCAAATCCTTACATCGCGGAGGTTTGGATAAGGCCGTCAAAAGCATAAAAATCTCTCTCGTTGGTAAATCGGAGTTAACGACTCGGGACTTTGTCAAGCCTTCTTCTCCAAGCTTGGTTAATCGCCGATGTACCTGCTCCGTAGTCAACGATACCCCATAGGATGCGCTATCAATGCCCGCACTTATTCGGGAAGGAAATAGAGGAACCCATTTCTGCCTACTTTTATTTTTAGCAGATGCCTTGTGAAAAATCAACGGCACATTATTTGGAGCACCATGTGCGAAGATCATAAGCGCACCTGTTCCGCCATAACCAAGTGGATGACTACTACTTAACCAAGGATAACTTGATGAATCCTTTGGGGTGGGATTATAAGTCTCGCAAAGTCTTTCCATTTTTGTTGCCTCAACATCAGAAAAAACAGTTCGTATAGTTGGAACAGGCTTTACAGAGAACACACTAGGTTTACTAGGATGAGATGACACATACTCTTGTCCTAGATCAGTACTTCCATAAGCTAAAACCGAAAAATTTAATAATTTACTAGACCACCAACTCCGAACGGAGCGAACTAACCAGGCGGCTTCAAGGTATTGTCTAACGCGGTTACCACTACCTACTTGATCAGTCACTATCCAAAAAGCTCTGACTTTATTACGCCTGATCTGTTCCGGCCCCGGATGGTTTAAGAATATCTGAGAATATTCTTTGCACAACCCATTAATTAGATTAGCAACAATCCCCTCGCTTCCCACAGAAGGATCGTAAGGTTTTGTAGGCTTTACCGCAAGAGGACCACTTGCGCCACAAGCCCGTTTACGTTTACCCCTTGATTCTTTGAACAATCGGTTAGGAATTTTTTTCCGGCATCTTATCTCACGCTCAGCATAAAGAGCAATGGGTCCCAAGGTCGCATTCGCCCTCTCTATAATAAGCTTTCTAAGCCCATCAGCGAAATCATCCCTTGAAACAAGTTCAAGAGATTTTAGCAACTGTGTTGCTAGTTGACGATCCCCCATCTCGAACTGACTGAGCCAATTTATTGCGGACTGATTTTTTTCAATAGGAATATATTCATAAAATATTTTTCTCTTCATTTCCCAAGCTCCAGACTTTACCGCCAAATGATGAGCAAGCCTAAATAGAATTTACATGCTTTGAATTATAAGCAAGGAAAAAATCTGTTGAAAAACCTAGGCTCCAGCAAAAAATAAACTTATTCTTTATTTCGTAATTCAGGCCAAATCAACCACCAATCATCTGGCCGCAACTGTTTTCGTGTAACCATCCCCGCGGTCAACTCCTCAATTTCAACACAACGAATAATCGGCACCGCCTGTTGTTTTATCGCCCATCTATGAGCTAATTGGGGTGAAATCCCCAGTGCTTTAGCAAATGCAGAAACTCCACCAAACCAGTCACATGCCGACTTGATGGGTGGAAAATACTCTATTTTTGCATTTGGTTCGTTTTTATTTTGAATATCACTCATTTGAAAATATTGTCTTGACAGCCTTCAACTTGTTATTGATAATAGCATCAATGCAGTTACATAACAAAATGTAACAACAGCGTTCTTTTACAATCAGGAAACGATAAATACCGCTCCCTTTCAATCCTTAACAGATTGAAATGCGATTGAACGGCAACCTGTAATACATCGGGGTTGAAGCAAAACCGATGAAAAACCAGCCTATATACGGGCTATGTGAGATAGCACAACCGTAACTAGACTGGCGACCTATAGAAAGGCGCCGAATGCCGAGAGGCATGCAACATATCGGAAATGGCGGGTAATTTCCGAATCAACTCAATAATAATTGATGAAAATATTTTTGTTACATAAAAGTAACGAAAAACATTTCAAGATGACAAAATCATCTCCCTCGCGTAGATCCTTACTCTACGCTTTTGATAGAATCCTTTTTCCAAAGGGTTCTATC
>CALCRD010000557.1 GCA_937894355.1 uncultured Bacillus sp. | reverse complement strand
AGTCTTAGCTTTGTACCTGAAAAGATCTCAACTTCCTGTTGCACTGGGGCGACTCGGCCATCCACATACGTTTTATTCGTCGAGTTGTTATCAACAATATAGTAACGGCCAGTTTTGCTGAGTATATCGGCATGACTGCGACTGACAGCATTGTTATCTCCGATAAAATAATCACAATATCTCTTTTCCTTGCCTATCCGAAACGAAGGCTTGTTTACGCTGACCTTTTCCTGTGTTTTATCTCTAATTAAATATGGAAAGGTTAGTTCTTCAAAAACATCTGCTCCTAAAACAGTTGTCCCATTGCCAAAGTCTTCCGCACCCAATACAGTCGTTTCGCTAAAGCTTTGTGTTTCCGGTATGACTTGAGCTTCAGGGCGGACAGTGGCAGCTTTTGCCACAAAGGGTTCTTCCATGCGCTTCTCTTGTCTATTAAAACGAGACCCACAAGCTTCGCAAAAATTGGACTTTTCACCATTTTCCTTGCCACACTTTGCACAAACCAACAATTGTGCTTGTTTGAGTTCAGGCTCACGAATTTGCTGTTCAAATGGATTATAAGAAATATTACCCGTATTCCCTTTCCCCTCCGCTAGCTTATTCGATGTATTCTTGTTCCCAACCAACGAAATCGAATCAGATGGTAAATACAATTTGTCCTCTAACGTTTTACCCGCCAGTTCAAAAATTAATTTTTCAAAACTGTTAATTGAAAAGGGTGTATGCTTTCGGAAAAACTGCAAATAGTTCGATACATAACCGTGCTTTTCATGCTTTGTAAAAACGACACGAAATGGCATATCCTTAAAAAACTCAGATGGTATATGTGGATTTTGATTGTTCACAATTGGCCAGAAAATACATTTAATTTTCTTGGTACGTGGATCAAGAAATAAATAGTCAAAATCCAACATGAGATTATTCTCATTCATTAAGTTCTTTTTGCATTCTTGAACGATATCAATGAGCTGCAAGACAACATCAATGAACATTTTTTTGCTGACAATCCCGCTAAAATAGGATTTCAATGGAATCTTATCGACGATGGCGCTTTTTAAAACAATCCCCTTTTTCGTCGTTTCTATATTTACTGGAATAAGAGTCTCTAATAAATTCCCGGAAATCGAATGCAATTCGCGTTCATTGATTGCTTCCGGATGAGCTAATCGATTCGTGACAATATAAATGTTTGTACTCTGTTCCACAGTTGTTCGTCCCATAACTATCTCCCGCTATCAAAATAGTAATCTATAACCAATCCGCTCGGTTGATTGCTTTAGACTGTGCATTTTTATACTCGTTTGCTGCATATTCTAAAAACTTTGCATAATTCTCCAAAGCATTTATCATTTTTTCCGAAGTTGAGTCGTTTTCAGTTAGTTTACTCCACTGATTTTGAAAATTTTCGGAATCCTTCCCATGCCAGCTTAATGCAAGAGCTGTTACTTCTTGTCCTGAAGCAGCCATATTTTTTTTATGCCTCGAAATATATGTTTCAATCGCAGAGGCTGCCAGTTCAAATTTACTGTGATTAACCTTAATAAAGTTGCTCATTTTTACCCCCTAAATTACTTATTCTAGTCCTTAAATAAGGTTGCTAAATATTTATTATTATTCTCGATAAGCTCATAACCTGCGTTAACCTGCTCGTTCAAAAATTTTACGTAATTTTGAACAACTTCAAATCTCACATCAATAAAAGCATTTTTCATTTCGTAAAAAGAACCCATAGCATTGGAAGATGCGTTGCCCACCCACTCAGTATCTAATGCTTTCATTGCTGATTCAACTGACGAAAAGTCATTCAATATTTTATTGTTATAATTAGCAATATTTTTTGCAGTCGTTTCAACTAGTTTGGTATCCACTTTAACAATATCTGCCATTCAAATCCCTTCTTTCTAATTAACATAAGAAAATGGTTGTTGCCTTAAGCTTTTGCAAATTTCTCTGAGATTTTTGAAGTATCAATATTATTTAGCTTTCTTTTCACATATCGGTAATGATCAGCGATGTCATTGACTCTGGATGCACATTTCTCATTCCCAATTCCCTCAAAATCTCTATTGATTCCTGATGCAATATTCTCTAATTCATTTATGATACTTTGAAGCTCACTTTTTATTAAATAGAGTTCATGATTCCCATTTGCCATAAAATCCCCTCCAAATCACAATTTATTTAGTATATTTCTTTCTGCACGATCAGATAGTGAGCGTGCAGAAAAACTCTTATTTCATTGCCTTCCTTTTATTAACCTTTAGGATGTTATAAATAAGAGTGCATTTGGCTGATCATTTTAAATGATAATTAAGGCACTTTAAAACCGTTCCCGTGTTTCCCAAGCAATTTTACAATCTATTAAGGATATTCCGCTCAGCAGTTTCAAAGTCTTCTGCCGTCGCGTTTAAATATGAGGAACACAGTGTTAAGGTAAGACTTTTCTGCGTCAGCAAATCGGCATGCAACAGACTTAATAGATCAAGAAAACCTACCTTCCAATACAAGGAATCCATTCTACGATCAAGATTTTTAATCCTTTTATTTACTGATTCCAAGCGTTGGGCATAGTCTCGTAGTTTATAAGTGTCCAACTTGATAACAGGGTGCTCTGAAGCGTAACGTAAACCCCTATTTAAGCCATTCTGAACCCAAGAAATAAAGTCAGAAAGGACAGATTGAATATCAGTCATTAATTGATTTACGGAAGCAGCCGCTACGTTATAAGCTTCAAGTGCATCTAAAATAAGCGTATTTATGCCATCGATAAATTGCTGCGCCAATTCTTGAGCATTGGAAAGTTTATTAAGGATAAAAGGAATTAAGATTTCTCCGTAAAAATCAGGATTGATCCACCCGGCGACAACAATAGCTACTACAACAACCAATACAGCTATCGTAACCATTGGATGGGCTACTGCAAACAAGGCCACGTTAGCGATTAAGGCCCCGCCTAGTACCTTCTTCTCAGTATTTGAAAGCGATGAAAAGCCTTTTATAAATGAAAGAAATGCATTCCCTAATCCAGCTGGACTCTCATCCGTCTCCTTTGAAAGTCTTCCGATAGCTTTTGCAAAAGGATCCATTTCACCTTTAATAACCGTTTCTTTCTCATCCAATTCAACAAAAAAAGGACTATGTTTGTTAGTTAAAGAACCGATATCGAATTTTCCATACACTAGACTCTTTGTTTTTATAGACATATAATTTGACCCCGGGACAGGATGTAATAAAGCTCCAACCAATGACCATTGATAGTGATTCATTTTCCCTTCCAAATCGCTTATTCCAGCCATATGTTTCGGATCTAATAAATACTCTAAAGAATAACCGGGACCATCAGCATTTAACGCACTGATAATTTTTGCCCTCATCTCAGGGGGGGCAGTTATAGCTGCATGAAAGGATAGATTTCCGCCAAGCGAGTGCCCAGCAGTAGCATACTGGTCATAACCGAACTTCTTCCCATATATTTCTGCCATATATTGTTCAGCCAATTCTTGCTGCTTCATTCCATCGGAATTTATCATAGAAAAATCTGCATTAACCCAGTCTAATTTAAACTGATTGCCATTTCCTTCACTTCCTCTAAATCCTACAACTGCACTATCATCGCTAGTCTCTAGTAAAACCCCGTAAAAACCAGTCTTATTGTTTTCATCCTTTACATCTACAACCTTCCAATCGCTGTACTTTGAATTTCCACCTACAATTTCTTTATAAAGTGCCATTTCATCTTTAGCTTTGCTCAAGGCTAAAGGATCTCCTTCTGCTTCTCTTAAATTTTCCTGTAGGGTTTTAAGAATACTCGGATTCTTTGAAACCACTTCCGCTAGTGTGGGCTCCATTATCCCTCGGTTCGACCAATATCTCAATTCCTTTTCGGTAATTTTGTAATATGCAATGGACGATGCTACTAGTAGGTCTTGATCTGAATAAGCCAATTTTATCTCTCCATTCTCTGTTCCAAAAATTCACCTAATGAATTAATGAATTGACCCTTTTCAATACCAATTGGAATTATCTTAGAACCTTCTACCATCCGATTAAAATCTTCATATGATTCTGCGTTTTTAGTAAAATACTTTTCACATTCCTGTAGTGTATCCTCGGTTGTGTAATAAATATCTAGAGCAGCAGTAATTGGAAGTTTATTTAAAAATAAACCAGATAGCACCGCATACTCTTGTTCAGGGTTTTCATTTTTTAACTTATCTCGATTTAATAGTAAATCAATTACAATAGGGATATTAGGATATTCTTTGTTATACTGTTCAATCGAAATTGAATTTTTATTAACCGTAGAATCAGCATATGCAACGTATACTTTTAAATAATAATCGTCTGCAAGTGCACCCATTTCCTCACTCATAATCGTTTTAATTTGATCTTCTAGCAAAGCTTGAATGTATTCATCGATAATATAGGCTCCATCCTTTTCCACCGTTGCTTCAAATTTCAAATTCTCATTACTAACTGGTGCAGCAACCACCATAAATGTGTTTCCGGTTAATGAGCCAAAGCCTTGTCCAGAACCATAAACCTTAAAATCTTCCTTATATTTCTCTTTCAAAAGAGTTTGTGCGATTTCCCCTCTATCCGGTTTTCCTAAACTTAATTTCATACAACCACTTCCTCCAATCAGAATAATCATGAATAAAACTAACAATCCAATTTTTTTTATACTCCTCATGCTACACCGCCTTTATTTTTTCTTTCCTTGTTTATGAATTATTAACATATTAGGAGCAAAAAGATTACTCTCCTAACATCTTAATAATTTCCTCATTAGAATCTTGAACGATACCCTTGTCAATTGAAATAATTCCATTTGATACAGTAATTTCTTGTTTAACAAAGTATTCATTAGGATCCTTGTAATTCCTAAAAAATTCCTCTTTTAGATTTTCAATTGAAAAGTCACTTATAAAATAAAAGTAAATACATTGCGTTGAAGTATTAGAATTAGCAACGTTATTAGAAATTTTATTAATTATATCTATTTTGCTATCAGTGGTATCCCCCTGGTCTCTTTTATAAATAAAAAATGATAGGCAACTAGATTAAAGCTTTTTGAACCCATGCACTCATCTAATTCAACCCTACTCTCATATGTGTTGGGGAAGTGATTAGGAGTTGTAAATACAGACCGGCTTAGATAGTCTCTATTAATATTCAATTTTCCCTCTATCATTTGATCATATTTATTCTGAAAAAGAATATTTGCATAATCATCCTCAAAATACGGTTCGACTTCGTCTACCCACTCTTTTAGAAATTCTTCACTATAAGAATCTGTTTGTTTTAATAAATCCACGATTTCTTCTTCATTATGGATTTCATTAAAATCCAATTGATACTGAACTATAAAGTTAATTTCGGGGTATTTTTTGCTATGGCATTTCGCTCTGATTAAATCACTAGTGCCAAGACCTATTTCTTTCCTCATGCTATCAATAACAAATTCTTCATCATATTTTGCTTCTAAATAA
>CALCRD010000556.1 GCA_937894355.1 uncultured Bacillus sp. | reverse complement strand
GGCATGACTGATAATATTCGACCTGCTCTTTATCAAGCAAAATATGAAGCGGTTTTGGCTAATCGACCATTAGCGGAAATGGAAGAAACGGTATCAATCGCCGGAAAATGTTGCGAATCTGGTGACATGCTTATCTGGGATTTGCCACTTCCAAAAGCAGATGAAAATGACATACTGGTTCTTTTTTGTACAGGTGCTTACGGCTATTCAATGGCAAATAACTACAATCGTATTCCTCGTCCAGCAGTTGTGTTTGTTGAAAATGGCGAAGCAAAATTAGTTGTAAATAGAGAAAGTTACGAGGATCTTGTAAAGCTAGATCGTCCATTATAAACATTATTAATGTTTTGGTAAAGGGCTTAAAGTTTTAAAAAACTTCTCTTTACAAACTAGCGAGTACAAGGTTATGATAATCAAAAGTTTCATATTTCTAAATCGCTTAATCTAAATAGAACGGGGAAACCACATACTGTGAGTAGCTAGGTGCTCACTTGGGGTGAATCCTTTTAAGAAGTGAAAGTTTATCATTCTATGTGATAAATTAGGCGTTTGCGCTATTCTTAGATGGAAGGGCTACACTTTGGTCCGAATCCGACAGCTAACCTCGTAAGCGTTATAGGTGAGAAGGTGACAACTGCGCGACATTAAAAGTTAATGTCCACAGGGCTATTAATCATGCTTCTGTGGGCATTTTTGTTTTGTTATTTAAACTCAATTATTGATAAGGCTGTTTCGTAAAGTTTGTTGTTAAAATCTAATGTTTGAGAAAAGAGCCATTGATAATGACAGGTCTATTGGAAAATGAAGAAAAATTGGTGTAGAATAAAGTTTATTAACTTCTAGTTTTAATGTGAAATCAATGATGTTTGTCTGCAACAAATTTAAATGATTACATATAATGTCAAGAAAAAATGAAAATGGCTCACGTTGAACAAAGACTAAAATATTTGGCTGGACATGTTTATTTAATTAATGAGGGATACTATATGTTAATTCGTTATAAAAAAACGTTTGAAAAAATAGCAATGGGTTTATTATCATTCATGCCAAATGAAAAGGATTTGAAGAAACTTCAAATCACGATGAAACAGTATGAAGTCGATGACCATTGGCAACTTTTCCTCTGGAAAAATGAGGACATTATTGGGTGTGTGGGTGTCATTATTAATGAGGATGATTTAGAGATTCAGCATATCTCTGTTAATCCATCCCATCGTCATCTTGGAATCGGGAAAAAGATGGTAGCCGTTTTAAAAGAGATGTACCCAGAAAAATTGGTAAAACCAAATGAATTCACAGCAGCCTTCATCGAAAAATGTGGGAATTGTTGTGATGATCAAAAAGGCAGCGAGTGATTCAATCATTCTCTGCCTTTTTTTTATTCCGAATTTCAATAGCCGCTTTACGCTCTAGGATAACTTCACTTCGATCCCGTAGAGAATGACGATGAATAAGATCGATTCTTTTAGGATCGCTTTCATTTCCCCAAATAAATCCTTTTTCCTGACAAATTTGCTGACACAGATTGATTAAGTCGCTGTCTGAAAATGGGATATTGAAACTTGTGTATGGCAAACCAGATTGGATGGCATTGGATCGATCATGTAACAATGAAATTAAAGATGAGAAATCGATGCCAAGAGAAACACCAGCCGTTATTTGTTTTTGGAAAATCGTTAGCGACTTGTTTAAAGATTTAAGGGCGCCACTGTAGTTTCCTCTTCTATAATGATAATTGGAGACTGCTAGCAAAATGAAGCCAACCCAAATAGACTGTTTATCTGTTGAGGTTTGTTTCCAATATTCTTCTAGTATTTCATGGCACTCAAAATAATCGCGATCTCCATGAAAATGGACCAAGTAACGTATGTAGGCATCCGAATACATAATTTTCCTCCTCGGTGATTCTAAATTAGTTTAACATATTTGTCAGAATCATAAAGAATACCTAGCACATAGGCTAGGTATTCTTTTCAAATGCTAATTAATCTTGGAATAAGAAAGCAAATATTTAAATTTGAAATGAGTGTATAGCGCGTAAGCGTCCTACATTTGGTGTTCTAATTTAACACCAAGATGCACCGACAATTATTAATAAAATAAACAAAACTACAATTAGCGCAAATCCGCCACCATAACCATAACCTTTATACCCCTCAGACATGTAAAATTCCTCCTCTAATCAAAGTACTTAATATTGAATACATTTCATCATATGTAGGCAAATAGGAAGATGTTTGGGCGTTTGCAACAATTATATTAACAAAATACATCGGCACTAAAAATCTGTTTGATAAATGAATTGAATCCTCTATACTAGAAATAGCGTTTTTAAAAAGTTTACTAAAGAAATTTTGGTGATTAGGATGCATTATAACGTAAAAATAGATGCTTTTGAGGGACCCCTAGATTTGCTACTTCACCTCATTAATCGTTTGGAAATTGATATTTATGATATACCTGTTGCGGAAATTACCGAACAGTATTTACTGTATATCCATACGATGAAAGATCTACAATTAGATGTGGCTAGTGAATTTTTAGTCATGGCAGCAACATTGCTGGCTATAAAAAGCAAAATGCTTTTGCCAAAGCATGAGGAAGAAAATTTAGATGAAGATATGGAAATCGAGATGCAAGAAGATCCTTTAGAGGAATTGGTGGAGCGTCTAGTCGAGTATCGAAAATACAAAGAGGCAGCCTCAGATTTAAAAACCTTAGAGGATGAAAGAAGCCAAATTTTCACAAAAGCTCCTAGTGATTTATCCGATTTTGCTTCTAAAGAGAAACAATATACAAAAGATGATGCTGTTTCACTTTATGATATGCTTGGGGCTTTCCAAAAACTGCTTAGAAGAAAGAAATTACAAAAGCCGATGAGTACTAAAATAACAAAACAAGAAATACCCATACAAACAAGAATGACAGAAATTTTATCCGAGCTACTCAATTTTAAAGGTCGAAAAAGCTTCTTTGACTTGTTCCCTTATCCGGACCGTGGGCATGTTGTTATTACCTTTTTGGCAATTTTGGAACTGATGAAGCGTAAAGAAATTTATGTTGAGCAAGAACAGAATTTTGCGGATATTTTTGTCTCGTTAGGGAAGGAGTGAACCTGGTTGGAAATAATTCGTATTAAGGGAATCGTCGAAAGTCTTTTATTTGCAGCAGGAGACGAAGGGCTTTCAGCTAAACAATTAGCAACAGTCCTTGAAGTTACCGAAAAATATGCCTCAAGTTTAATAACGGAAATGAAACAAGAATATGATAAGAATGAACAAAGAGGAATTTCAATTATTGAACTTGCTGGAACGTATCAATTGGCAACAAAACGAGAAAATGCTGACTATTTAAAAAAGCTGGTCGAATCACCGGGTACCAGTCATTTGTCCCAAGCTGCACTGGAAACATTGGCAATCATCGCTTATAAACAACCTGTTACCAGGATTGAAATTGAAGAAATTCGTGGTGTGAAAACAGAACGGCCTTTGCATACTTTGGCCGCCAAAGCTCTTATTAAAGAAATGGGCCGGGCTGATGGACCCGGTAGGGCCTTTCTTTATGGAACTACCAAAGAATTTCTTGATTATTTTGGCTTAAGAAGTCTTAAAGAACTTCCGCCACTCCCAGAAAAACTCGAAGATGACTCAATCCTAGAAGAAGCTGATTTGTTTTTTGAAAAATTACAAGAAGGATCTAATGATTTGTAACATTTCTGACACATTTTAGATAGGGATATGGTAAAATGAAGTCTGATGGGAGATTCACTTTACCATGGTGCTAAATCTGTTTACTCAGAGGAGGGTCTTATTTGTATATCAAAAAATGCCAAGGATATGAATTGCAAAAGGAAAAACCTAACACATCTGAGGATTACTTTAATCGTAGTGAAGTAGTGTATGTAGAAGATGGTGAAGAAAAAATATTACAGGTTTTATATCTACGATATTTTGATCAAAAAATGAGTGAGTTCACCCCATACCATCAAGACCCGATCTTTCAGGAAGTTACTTTTAAAGATATTGTTGGACTTGCCTGTTTAATGAAAAATCCACGTTTTCGTCATCGCAAACACATATACATAAACACAATTGGCGAGTTTATGTCTTATTTTCAAGATATTGATTTTGCTAAATTTCCAGATATTTTTAATAGCCTCAGTGAAAAACAGGGGTTGGAACTGAAGTCTATATTGAGGTAATCGTACTATTATGAATAGTAAACACCATTATTAGGGGGAGTAGTATGGGAAATACTATTGTAAAATCGCAAATGGAAGATGTGAAAATCTTTCTAGCCAAAACGATTGCTGAACTTGAAGATTATGCAAATGAAAATACCCTATCCGGATTATTATCAGAAAATCAGGGAGATAAAGAATATTATAAGCTTCTTTTAGCAAATTTGCGGAAATTATTAGTTTATAGTGAAGAATTTTGGGATAACTGTACGGTCATTTTGCAATCAGAAACCTTCCCTAAAGCTACCGCTGAAAAGACACTTTATCGAATTTATCACCAGTGTATTGAGGAGTTTTTTTCTCCAAAAAATGATGCTTGGTTTGAAGATAGTCGCAGTGCTTATACTGGCAATAATTCTATTAAGCTTCGGCAAAACGCCCCAAATAGCTTGACCATTCTTCTTGCTGGTTTAGAAGGAGAATTCCAAAGGGTGAGGGAAGATTTGCAATACTATGAAACAGACTACCGCACAAAAATGATGCAATCAAGATAATACTTATCAAGAGTGGCCACCAATTGGTCACAGGGTTCGGTACGGGACCAAAAAAATAAATCTTAATCAATATTTTGCGTGAATTCGAATTAGAATTCACGCTTTTGCTTTTTCTAAAGGTTATGTTAAATCTGCGTTTTGGATAAATCACACCAGCTTCATAGGCACTTTTTCCGCCAATGCTCATAAGATAAAGCAATATTAGCATGAATGAGGGGGATTAGGGTGGGGAAGTTCGAAGATTATTTAAGGGACGTTTCCGGCTGGAACAAAAGGCTACATTCTTTTTTGGAATCAGAAAATGTCGGGAAGGATGAGGGAATTTGGAAACGACTAGACAATTTTGCCAACATTATCGAAAATATCCCATCTTCTCCTAGCGATGGACAGCTTTCCAATATTCAATCTCAAGTAGATGAGCTTCATAATGAAATGGAACGATACTTTACTCAAAGGCAACAGTTAGGAATGGTGTGGATGAAGGAGCCTGTAATACCAGTTGGCGGCCACAAATTACCACCATTACCTTATTCATACGATGCCCTTGAACCGTATATTTCCAAGGAAATCATGGAGCTGCATCATGACAAACATCATAAATCATATGTTGATGGATTGAATAAGGCTGAAAAAATGTTAGAACAAGCTCGTAAATCACACGATTTTTCTTTGGTAAAGCATTGGTCAAGAGAATTGGCTTTTCATGGCTCAGGTCATAATTTGCATACAATTTTTTGGAATAATATGAAACCGCAAGGCGGTGGAAAACCTACAGGAAAATTGTTATCGACAATCGAATCTTATTTTGGCAGCTATGATGCGTTTAAAAAACATTTTTCTGAGGCGGCAAAACAGGTTGAAGGAAGCGGTTGGGCAATTCTAGTATGGTCACCCCGGTACCGACACTTAGAAATCCTCCAATCTGAAAAGCATATGAATTTGACTCAATGGGATAGCATTCCACTCCTTGTTTTAGATGTTTGGGAACATGCCTATTATCCTCAATATCAAAATAAGAGGGAGGACTATATTAATAATTGGTGGAATGTTGTTAATTGGAAGGATGTTGAAAAACGTTTTGAAGAAGCTAGTCAATTAAAATGGAGACCTTTTTGATTGGTCCACACCAAGCATGCACGCAGTCGACTTGTGTGCATTTTTTATGTTCAAGGCTTAAACTGGGCTGTTGATTTCCGCTCCAGGCGCTTCGCTTTCCGCGGGCGGTAGCGGGGAGCCTCCTAGTCGCTTTGCGCCTATGGAGTCTCCCCTGCCCCGTACTCCCGCAGGAGTCTTCGCACCTTCCGCTCCAATCAACTATGTTCGAAAAATCAACATAAAACATTATCACAGCCATGTTCAAAAACGGCGGTAGTACTGCTAGTATTCCATTTCTTGTCATATTGCTAGTTGAAAAGCATAAACTTGTACAAACCATAAAAGGAGACGAGGTTTCCAATATGAAAATGAACTTCAAAAAGTTTTTACTTCTCTTCATGATATTAATGATTTCAATGAATTTCTTGCCATTGTCCACAGCCAAAGCTTCTGTTTCTGTCAGTGCCAAAAGTGCTGTGTTAATTGAACAGAAGTCCGGTCGTATTTTATATGGAAAGAACGCTTTTGAAGTTCGCAGAATTGCTAGTATTACTAAGATTATGACAGCTATCCTGGCCATTGAATCAGGTAAAATCGATGAAGTTGTAACTGTAAGTAACAATGCTGTAAGGACCGAGGGGTCAGCCATCTATTTAAAGCCAGGTGAAAAAATCAAGCTGGAGGATCTTTTATATGGACTAATGCTTCGCTCCGGAAATGATTCGGCAGTGGCTATTGCTGAATTTATCGGTGGTAGTGTGGATGGGTTTGTGTATTTAATGAATAAAAAAGCAGAGGAAATTGGTATGAGTAAGACTCATTTTGCCAATCCACATGGACTTGATGATCATAAGGATCACTTTTCAACTGCTTATGATATGGCCATTTTAACTAGATACGCTATGATGGATCCAACATATAGAAAGATAGCAGGAACAAAGGTTCATCGTGCTCCAAATCCAACTGAAAAGTGGGACAGAGTCTGGAAAAATAAAAATCGATTACTTACTGAAAAATACAAATACTGTACCGGCGGAAAAACGGGTTTTACCAAGCTGGCAAAACGGACTCTCGTTACCACTGCCACAAAAGGGGATATGGATCTTATCGCTGTTACCATAAATGCCAGTAGCGATTGGAATGATCATATCGCTATGTTTGAAGATGCCTTTAAGACTTTCGATATAAATGAAATAGTTTCCGATGGAAAAATCTCTGCTGTGAAAGACAGCTTTTATAAAAAAAATATTTATCTTAAATCAGCGGTTGAATATCCGTTGACCGATAAGGAAGCAGACTTAGTGCGGGTACAATATAAAATGAAAAAACCGAAAAAAAGTTGGAAGAACTCTGAGAATATTCCAGACGTGGTCGGGAGTGTTGTTGTTTATTTTAACGATGAAAAAATCGAATATTTGCCAATTTATTATCGTCACCCCAAAAAGGAAAAGAGCTCCTTTTTTGATATATTCGGGAAGATATTCACTTCGGTGGTTGGTGTGAAAACGGATGGTTAATTATATTTGGGTAGGAATGACACTTATTGGGTTTGTCTTTGCTATGGTCAATGGAACGGTAAGTGAAGTGAATCAGGCGGTCTTTGATGGGGCAAAGGAAGCAGTCACATTATGTATTGGATTAATTAGTATTCTCGTATTTTGGTTGGGAATGATGCGCATTGCTGAGGATTCGGGTTTGCTAACAAAGTTATCTGTATTATTTAGACCGATTGTCAGAAAATTGTTTCCTGAAGTTCCAGCAGACCATCCAGCAATGGGCTATATTTTATCAAATATGATGGCCAATATGTTCGGATTAGGGAATGCAGCGACACCGCTTGGAATAAAAGCAATGGAACAGCTTAAGAAGCTGAATGGAGGAAAGGATAACGCAAGTCGCTCTATGGTTACCTTTTTAGCTATGAACACTGCGAGTATCACTTTGATTCCAACAACTGTTATTGCGATTAGAATGAATTATAACTCTGTTTCTCCAACTGAGATTGTCGGCCCCACCTTAGTTACTACATTTGTTTCATGTATCGGAGCGATTATCATTGATCGGTATTTTTATTTTCTAAGAAGTCGTAAAGGAAGCGAATAATATGGAACTTCTTTCGCTAGTTTCTATTTGGTTAATTCCAATTTTAATTGGGACAATTCTGATTTATGGTACTTATAAACAAATTCCTACTTACGAAAGCTTTGTGGAAGGTGGGAAAGAAGGTATCAAAATTGCTGTTTCTATCATTCCTTATCTAGTAGGAATGTTAGTTGCCATCACCGTTTTTCGGGCATCTGGAGCTCTTGAATTTTTTATGAATTTTATTGGTCCTTGGGTAAAAGCAATCGGCATCCCTGAGGAAATTATCCCTTTAGCAATTATTCGGCCCATATCAGGCACGGCTGCACTGGGAATGACTAGTGATTTAATTGCGCACCACGGTCCGGACTCTTTTGTTGGACGATTGGCTTCTGTTTTGCAGGGGAGTACGGATACAACATTTTACGTATTAACGGTTTATTTTGGTGCAGTTGGAATCAAAAAAATGGGAGATGCTTTAAAGGTTGGTTTGTGGGCCGATTTGTTTGGGATTATTGTAGCCATATTTGTTGTGGCATTATTTTTTTAAGTAAACGAAATAAGAAAGGCAAACTCGATGATAGCCCAGAAGAAATTCTTGGGTTATTTTTTATGGATAAGAATAAAAAATTTAAACTATTCAAAATTTGTTAATAATTTGTTCACATTGAAACGTTATGATGAGCTGTAGAATAAAAGTATAGACTTTTGTGTTTCTTTTATCTCAGTCGATAGGCTATAAGTTCATACGCCGCTGAGGTAAAATCCAAAAGCCGATTTTACTACCAAGGCGCTTGCGCTTTTCTTGTTATTCTGCAATTAAAGATTGCCTACTTTGAAATTTGACGAACTTATGTCATAATTCATAAGGATAGAATAGTAAATTTGAAATTTTTCGATAAATGAAATTGAGGTGGCAATTAATGGAACGATTACAAAAGGTCATTGCCCATGCAGGTATTGCATCAAGAAGGAAAGCAGAACAACTGATTCTTGAGGGAAAAGTTACAGTTAATGGAAAGGTTGCCAAAGAGCTTGGAACAAAGGTGTCACCAAATGATAAAGTCGAGGTTGCAGGGGTGCCAGTTGAACGGGAAGAACCGGTCTATTTTGTCTTTTATAAACCAAGAGGTGTAATTTCTAGCGTTCAAGATGAAAAAGGTAGGAAGGTCGTTACTGATTATTTGCCAAATATTAAACAAAGAGTATACCCGGTAGGAAGATTAGATTACGATACATCAGGATTAATCGTACTTACAAATGATGGCGAGTTTGCCAATTTACTTATGCATCCTCGAAACCAAATTGAAAAAGTATATGTTGCTAAAACAAAGGGGATTCCTTCAAAGGAAAAATTAATAAGTCTTCAAAGAGGAATTGTGCTTGAAGATGGGAAGACAGCTCCAGCTAAAGTGAAAATGATTTCTGCTGACCCAAAAAAGGAATCGGCTATTATTGAAATTTCGGTTCATGAAGGAAGAAATCGCCTTGTTAGAAGGATGTTTGAGGCTATCGGCTGTCCTGTAATGAAATTAAAAAGAGAACGTTACGGTTCATTGACATTAGCTGGGCTATCAGCAGGTAATATACGGGAGTTAACACCTCATGAAGTAAAGCAGATAAGAACATTGGCTCAAAGTCATAGTTAGTAAAAATAGGTTTTTATAGAGTTAACAATATACACATAGTAGAAATTCGTGTATATTTATAAATATGTTTTTATTAGTACTAGGAGGGGAGTACCAATGAAAAAGCAGCGTTTGATCGTTAGAACGATCATTTTGCTAATCTTGGGTGGAGCAATAGCTTTTGCACTTTATGCTAATTTTACTAAAGATGATTTACAGAAAATTGAAGTAGGAAAAAAAGTTCCTGATTTTTCGCTAGTTGATTTAAATGGGGAACAACACAAGCTTTCCGATTATAAAGGGAAGGGTGTATTTTTAAATTTTTGGGCGACCTACTGTGGGCCATGTGAAAGAGAAATGCCGTTTATGAATAGTCAATACCTGCAATATAAGGATAAAGACGTCACAGTTTTAGCAGTAAATATTGGGGAATCAGACTTAGCGGTGAAAAAATATACTGAGAGACTTAAGCTTGAGTTTCCCATCCTTCTTGACAGTGAGGGTGAGGTAAATAGTACTTATGGAGTGGTGAATTTACCGGCAACTTATTTAATTGATAAGGATGGTAAGCTGGTCAAGGTTCATACTGGGCAATTAAGAGAAGAGGATGTCAAAGATTTTATGGAGCAGATTAAACCATAATTAACGGGGAGTATATGTTCATGAACAATGTTAAGTGTGAATGTGGTCATGTCAATCCGCATGGGACGATACAATGTGAAGCGTGTGGAAAAGCACTAGTAGAAGAGACTAATGATACATTAGTAGATATGCGATATGAAGGAAGTGCACGACGTTCACAAACGTATAACATAACGATAATTGATAAAATTTGGAACTTTTTTTCTTCAGTCAAAGTAGGAGTTTGGTTAATTGTCATTACGTTAGTAGCTTCTGGTATAGGGACTATTTTTCCACAGGAAATGCATATACCTGCAGTGCCACCTTCTGAATACTATCAAGACCAATACGGTGTTCTAGGTGAAATTTACTATAGACTGGGCTTTCATAATTTATATAGCTCTTGGTGGTACGTAACATTACTTGCCTCTATTGGTGTGTCTTTAGTAATTTGTAGCTTAGATAGATTTATTCCATTATACCGGGCTTTAAAAAGTCAACGTGTGACGCGCAATGAAGGGTTTTTAAAGCGTCAACGGCTGTTTAGTGCAAGTACAGTAGAGAATGAAGAAGAAACCTTTGAGAAAATTAGCGCCAATTTACAAAAGAAACACTATCGTGTTCGCGTAGAGAATGGCCATGTTTTAGCAGAAAAAGGACGATTTTCCCGTTGGGGTCCATATGTTAATCATATCGGCTTAATTATTTTTTTAATCGGTGGGATTCTTCGGCTTGTTCCAGGTATGTATATTGACAGAGTGCTGTGGCTCCGTGAAGGAGAAACGAAAGTAATACCTGAAACGGATGGTCAATATTACTTAAAAAGTAATCAGTTTATTTTAGAAACTTATGAAAAAGGAAAAGACAAGGAAGTTTTTGATAAAGCGATTGACCAAAAGGGAATGATGGCTAAAAATTATCAATCCAATGTCACTCTCTATCAAAAACAAGGCAATACAGTAGTAGGGGAAAAGGCCGAGCTAGAAAAAATGCAAGACTACAAGATTCGGGTCAATCACCCTTTAAAGATTGATGGATTTGCCATTTATCAAGTAGATTACAAACTAGATCAACCTGATAAAATGGCATTTAAGTTAACAAAAAAAGCTACAGATGAAGTATTTGGTGAAGTAACAATCGATTTGAATAATCCACAGGAAAAGTTTGATTTTGACAATGGCTATAAAGTAGAAGTTTTGAGTTATTTTCCTGACTTTCAATTTGGAGAAGAAGGGCAGCCAACAACAAAATCAAGCGTTCCAAATAATCCAGCATTTGTATTTAATATGATTAGTCCAGAAAAGCCAGAAGGAGAATCAAGCTTTGTGGCAATTCGTCAAACAATTGAGCCATTTGGAGATAATGAATATAAGATGGCATTCAATGGACTTGAAACTAAACATGTTTCAGCTTTAACGGTACGAAAAGATTTAACTCTTTGGGTACTAGGTTTAGGTGGCCTCGTATTTATGATAGGTGTTGTTCAGGGTGCTTATTGGAACCATCGCCGCATTTGGTTGCAACGGGTAAATGGTGAAGTTTGGATTGCCGCTCATACCAATAAAAATTGGTTCGCCTTAAAACGAGATATTCAAACGATAATTAATGATACGGAGATTCGGGAGCCTATTGATCGATCTGAAACTTAAAAAGGATCAATAAGGTTGGAGAAAAAGTGATAAGGGGGAAAGCGGAGTGGTCAATGCAAGTGCAAATTTGCTGTTTGCTTCATTTATTCTATATTTGATAGCCACTTTATTTTTTGGAGGATCAATTAAACAAAAAAAGGGGTCGGCTTTATCAAAAAAACCGAATCGATGGGCGCAAATAGGGATTGTTATCACAATCATCGGCTTCATCGCCCAATTAGGTTATTTTATTTTAAGATGGATTGCTGCTGGACATGCACCTGTCAGTAATTTATTTGAATTTACCACGTTTTTTGGAATGGCATTAGTAGGGGCGTTTATAGCCATGTATTTTGTATATAAGCTGCCTGCTTTGGGAGTATTTTCGTTACCTGTTGCCGTTCTTATGATTGGTTATGCGAGCATGTTTTCTAGGGAGATTACACCACTTATTCCTTCGCTACAGAGTAACTGGCTTCATATTCACGTAACAACAGCAGCACTAGGACAAGCAATTTTAGCGATAAGTTTTATCGCAGGGCTTATTTATTTGGTCAAATCCGTCGATCAAACTAAATCAAGCAAAAAAACGTTTTGGCTTGAGATATTAATGTATGGCATGGTAAGTACTTTAGCTTTTGTTATTGTAGCGACTACATTTGCGACAATGGATTATAAAGCGAGCTTTACTTGGGAGGATAAAAATGGGAATCCTGCCCAAATTGAGTACGATTTCCCCGCGGTAACCGGTCCTTATAAAGGAAAGCTGGAGACAGAGGGAGCCTTTGAACCATTAATTGAAATGCCAGCTATTATCAATGCTAAAAAGCTGAATACTGTTGTCTGGTCTCTTGCGGTCGGACTGTTGCTTTATAGCTTATTGCGCTTGATTTTAAGAAAAAGAATTTCAGCTACCTTGCAGCCGTTAGTAAAAAATATTAATTTGGATTTAGTAGATGAAATTGGTTACCGTTCAGTGTTGATTGGTTTTCCAGTATTTACCTTAGGGGCAATGGTATTTGCTATGATTTGGGCTCAAATAGCTTGGACTAGATTCTGGGGTTGGGACCCTAAAGAAGTTTGGGCTTTGATTACATGGTTGTTTTATGCTGCATTTTTACATTTGCGCCTATCTAAGGGTTGGCAAGGTGAGAAATCAGCATGGTTAGCAGTAATCGGCTTCATCATTATCATGTTTAACCTCATTGTTGTTAACCTTGTCATTGCAGGACTACATTCTTATGCTGGGTAAATAGAAAAACAAAACCTCCCACGTTTGTAAAAAAATGCCTTTGCTTCGGAAGAAGTGAAGGCTTTTTGTTTATTTTTTAAGTAATTGACGAAACATATAGTAATAATGAATAATGTAGTTGAGGATAAATTCTCATAGTTAATGTTGCAATGAAATTTAATAAGTTCACAATAATGTAAGAAAGTTCCTAAAAAATTCGATTCTCATTCTGTAAAATATCTTGCAAGGGGGACTAAATCTATGGATAAAGACGTAAAGATTTTAGTAGTTGACGACGAAGAAAGAATCCGCCGCTTATTAAAAATGTATCTAGAACGTGAAGAATACATAATCGATGAAGCAGAGGACGGTAGTGAAGCACTATCTAAAGCGATTGCAAACGACTATGATGTCATTCTGCTTGATTTAATGATGCCAGGAAAAGATGGTATAGAAGTTTGCCGTGAGTTACGAGAAAAAAAATCTACACCTGTAATTATGCTTACTGCAAAAGGTGAAGAAGTAAACAGAGTTCAAGGGTTCGAAGTAGGAACAGACGATTATATCGTGAAGCCTTTCAGCCCACGCGAAGTAGTGTTACGGGTAAAAGCATTATTACGTAGGTCTTCACAGACAAGTTACTTGCAAACAGAGACAACAACAAAAGATGTTATTGTGTTTCCTCACTTAACAATTGATAACGATGCACATCGAGTTACTGCCGATGCCAAGGAAGTAGCATTAACTCCAAAGGAATATGAATTACTGTATTTTTTGGCAAAATCTCCAGATAAAGTATTTGATCGAGAACAATTGCTAAAAGAAGTCTGGCATTATGAGTTTTTTGGCGATTTGCGAACTGTAGATACCCATGTAAAACGCTTGCGGGAGAAATTAAATAAAGTTTCTGAACAAGCTGCAAGAATGATTGTTACTGTATGGGGAGTCGGCTACAAGTTTGAGGTAATAAATGAATGATGTTCTGGCGAAGTGTTGTAGGTAAACTTTGGTTTACCGTTCTTTTTCTCGTATCATTTGTTTTATTTATTCTTACAATAATGTTACTTGAGTATTTTGATAACTATCATATTGACCAAACAAAAAAACAATTAGAAAGAACTGGAATCCAAATTGCAACCATATTAGACAAATATCCAGAGAATGATGAGGTTGGAGTGGATATTGCTATGAGCTTGGTCGATAAAGACCTAAGCGCAGTTGTCATCCGGGATAAAGAGCATTATTATTATTCGCCCAATACTGATCCAGAAATGCTTCCAGTTCCTTTTTTATTGAATGATAGTGATTTATCGAAAGTTTTTAATCAGGTAAGAGTCGTGAAAAAAACCTCATCATTAAAAACCGAAGAAACTGTTAACGAAGAAGCTTCGGAAATATTAGTGGTAGGTGTCCCGTTAGAAAGAAATAAAAGTGTGCATGGTGCCGTTTTTATATCCCAACCTTTACAACTAATGCGAGAAACAACACAGTCAACAACAAAGTTCATCCTGCTTGCTGCAGGTGTTGCCATTATATTAACGACTATTTTTGCATTTTTTTTATCGACGAGAATTACTGCACCATTACGGAAAATGCGTGAAGCAGCATTTGAAGTTGCCAGAGGTAAGTTTGATACAAAAGTTCCAATTTTATCTCATGATGAAATTGGCGAGCTGGCAACAGCTTTTAATCAAATGGGTAGACAATTAAAATTTAATATGAATGCCCTAAGTCAAGAAAAGGAACAATTGGCTAGTATTCTAAGTAGTATGGCCGATGGAGTTATTACCTTCAATCGAGATGGTACGATTCTAATCACCAATCCTCCAGCAGAAATTTTTCTGCAGAATTGGTATTTTGACCAAAATAAGACGAGCTCAAATTTTGAAGCTCTTCCTTCTGAAGTAATGGAGCTATTTCAGAAAGCTGTTAATTCTGAAAAGGAACAAATTGGTGAAGTATCCGTTCAAGGAAGATTCTGGGTGATTCTAGTAAGTCCACTTTATAATAATCAGTTTATTCGTGGAGCAGTTGCGGTCATTCGCGATATGACTGAAGAACGAAAATTGGATAAGCTAAGGCAGGACTTTATTGCCAATGTCTCACACGAGCTGCGAACTCCGATTTCGATGATGCAGGGATACAGTGAAGCAATTGTCGATGGAATCGCTGAAACAGACGAAGAAAAGAAGGAAATGGCTAAAGTAATTTACGATGAGTCATTGAGAATGGGAAGACTCGTAAATGAACTGTTAGATTTGGCGCGAATGGAAGCCGGTCATAATCAATTAAGGTTGGAAGAAATTGAGTTTAAACCTTATATTGATAGAATTATCAGGAAATTCTACGGCCTTTCCAAAGAGAATGGGATTATTATTACCTTTGAAATGAAAAAAGATGATGAACTCCTTATTATCGATCCTGACAGGATAGAACAAGTTCTTACAAACCTAATTGATAATGCTATTAGGCATACACCTAATGGTGGTTCCGTTACAGTATTTGCTAGAAGTGAACAACGCGGAATTCATATAGAGGTTCGTGATACGGGGTCAGGCATACCTGAAGAAGATCTTCCCTTTGTTTTTGAACGCTTTTACAAAGCTGATAAGGCTAGAACAAGGGGCATCTCTGGTACCGGTCTAGGATTAGCGATTGCCCAAAATATTATTACCGCTCATAGAGGAAATATTTCGGTTCATAGTAAAGAAGGCGCTGGTACAACATTCACAATTTTCTTGCCACGAAATATTGACTAAATTGAGGTTTTATGCCGATTGTTCTTGATACATGGGAAACAATTTTGTTTGGTGAACCTGTCCCGTTTGGGATGGGTTCTTTTTGAAGCTTTGGGCTTACTCATCCAGCTCCAGCGCCCAGCGACTAGTGAACTTCCGCTTTTGTTCTTCCTTTATTTTTACAAATAAGAACCATATAGTTAAGGGTGAAACTTTTTGATTAGATATTACGACTAATAAACTGACGGGGAGGGAAATTTAAGAGATGGACTCCGTTTTTCAGGATTTATATAGCAAATATCACCATGATATTTTTAAATTTTTATTTTATATGGTAAAGAACCGGGAACAGGCTGAGGATCTTGTTCAAGAGGTTTATATTCGTGTTTTAAATTCCTATCATCGATTTGAGGGGAAAAGTAGTGAGAAAACTTGGCTATTTTCTATTGCTAGAAATGTAGCGATTGATCACTTTCGAAAACAAAAGGGCTGGAAACAACGGATGATAGAGAAATTTGATTGGTCAACCCAACAGGTAAAGGATTTAAGGCCGATTCCTGAAGAAATTGCCACGCAAAATGAGGAAATTCAACTTATGTACCACTGCCTTGATCAATGCACCGTGGATCAAAGGATGGTGCTAGTGATGCGATTTATACAAGATCTATCGATAGCTGAAACAGCCACAGCGTTGAATTGGACCGAAAGTAAAGTGAAAACAACTCAACATCGAGCACTTAAAGCTGTAAGATTGCATATGGAAAAATTGGAAGAAAAGGAGGAATCTGTACATGGGTAAGCATAAATGGACTGGTGAGAGTATTGAAGATATACTCAGGCAAATGCCATCAGTAAATGATCCTCGTGAAGCTAGGGATGTTTATTTTACGATATCAAGGAAGCTGAAACGGAAAAAACAAATTGGCTGGATAGTCCCCGGATTTGCAAGTGTTGTAGCGATTCTTCTGTTTATTCTTCTGCTCCCTAATCTTTCAGCTATTACTAATTCTATTGAAGACTTTGCACAAGAAACTAAAATGGCAGATCAATCACCGGAAAAAAATACGGTTGATAATGATGCTGTTTCTTTTAAGATGCCTCAAGAAGAAAAACAGCAGGAGTCAACCTTATTAACAGAAAATGAAATACAAAAAACCGCCCTATATGCTGAGGATATTGTTGGTAAAGAGTTGCTTACTTATGCCATACCTGATCGAAATGCCCAAAACATTGTACCAATAAGTGTTTTAGTTGATAAAGACCAATCAAAACATTGGTTTAAACAATTTGTAGACATGATGCCTAAACTTACAGAGGAAGTATGGGGATTAAGCGACTATTATCCGTTAAATGGAAATTTAACTTTTAATAGTGAACAAAAGACTGTAAATGTGGACCTTCCGGTTGACCATAAATATGGAATGGGTTCTGCCAGTGAAGTAATGTTTCGAAATGCCCTAATAACTGTTTTTAATAATCGTAATGATGTAAAAACTGTAACTTTTTCTACTGCCAATCAACCTGGGGTGACTCTTGGAAACGATGAAATACAAAAAATCGACCTTAATGCCGATGATGGTGCCCATCCGTATTATTTATTTTATGTTAAGGGAAATGCCAAGCCTCTCCTAGTTCCAATGCAGGAGTCAAAAACGTCTATGGATGAAGCTTTTAAAGCAATGAGACAGGAAATACCTACTCATGATTTAAAAGCTTCCATACCTGAAGAACTAAAAATTGAGGAAGTTACTGCGAATGATGAAACGGTAACGATTTTTATTAGCAAAGGTTCGAAACTGACGCAAACTTCTGAAATGGTATATGCCTTGGAGGCGATTCTTTTAACGATTAAGGAATTTGGCTACAATAAGGTGGAATTTAAAAATAGCAATATCACTAATATTGGGCCTTTTCGTTTGGATCAAGCTATTGAAGTACCACTAGCAGCTAATAAAAAAGAAATTCAATAGAAAAAGGGTGCTGCCTCAGTAGAGTCAGCACCTTTTGGTGTTAATAAGCCCCTGGATAGACTAAATAGAGCACTAATCTACTTAAAGAGTAGAATAATGCTCAAGATAGTTAACACCCTCTAAACGGCCCGTGAAGGCGTTTCTTGTCGAATGGAGGCGAATCTTATAAATTAATGCGCCGACAAGCTACGATGTCGCTATGTTCAGATAAATTCTTAACTAGTTCATCAGTTAGTGGTTTATCAGAGGATAAAACCATAATGGCTTCTCCGCCAGCTTCTTTTCTTCCAACTTGCATGCTGGCAATATTTACTTCATGATCACCTAAGATTTTACCTACACGGCCAATTACTCCAGGCCGGTCCATATGTTTAACGACTAATAAATCACCTTCAGGGAGGAAATCGATATTAAAGCCATTTAAATTTACAATCCTTGGTCCGTAATGGTCGATATACGTTCCTCTGATGCTAAAGTCGTGATTATCGCCTTTAACAGATACGGAGATGCTGTTGGCATAACCGAAAGTATTTGTTCCGAGTTTTTCTCCAACTGTTATTCCACGCTCTTTTGCCGTAAGGAGCGCATTGATTTCGTTTACAGAAATGTCAACGCGATTTTTGAAGAATCCAGATAAAATAGCTTTTGTTAAATAGGAAATTTCTAAATCATTTACAGTTCCTGCATAGGTAACCGAAATTTCATTGACACCCTCTTGTACACTTTGAGAAATTATTGAACCAAGGTGTTTACTCAAATTATGGAACGGCTGAATTCTCCGGAATATATCCTTTGACATCGATGGAAGATTGATGGCATTGGCTACTGGATTATCTTCTAAAAATAACCGAACTTCTTTAGCAACTTGAGTGGCAACATTGAGTTGAGCTTCATTTGTCGATGCCCCTAAATGCGGTGTGAAAATGATGTTGTCAAATTTTAATAAAGGGTGTTCTCCAGGTGGCTCAGTCACGAAAACATCTAATGCTGCCCCTGCTACATGACCATTGCCGAGGTATAATTCTAATGCTTGTTCGTCAATGATTCCACCTCTAGCACAATTGAGGAGGTAAACTCCTTTTTTAGTTTTAGCAATAGTTTGTTCGTTAAGCAGACCTTTAGTTTCAGGAGTAAGCGGAGTATGGACAGTAATAATATCTGCGCTTTCCAGTACCTCATCAAATGAACATGATTTTACACCCATCTGGGTTGCCCGTTCTTTTGTTAAAAATGGATCAAATACGTTGACGGTCATACCAAAAACTCTGGCACGTTTGGCTATTTCAGAGCCAATTCGCCCCATTCCAACAATTCCTAACGTTTTTCCGTATAATTCAGTACCAACGAAAGCATTTCGTTTCCATTCTAATTTTTTAATCGATTCATATGCTTGTGGAATCTTTCTCATTAATGAAGCCATCATCGCAAATGTATGTTCAGCAGTAGAAATGGTATTACCATCAGGAGCATTAACAACCATGATTCCCCTTTTAGTTGCAGCTGGAATATCGATATTATCGACTCCAACTCCGGCTCGTGCAATAATTTTTAAGCTTGGCATTTTTACCATAAGGTCTTCAGTTACTTTTGTGGCACTGCGAACCAATAAAGCGTCAATTTGATCTAATTGAACAGCTTCATCTGTAACCTTCTTTTGGATAATATTAGCGTTTTTCATATCCAATAGAGGTTGTAAACCTACTTCACTAATTGCATCAGCTACTAAAATTTGGTACATTTCTATTCATCTACCTTCCATATAGTATTGGAATAATATTCTAGAAATTTTACAAGAGTAGGAAAGGGATGTCAATTTATCGCAGATTAAACGGGTGGTACCCCCCTACTTCAGGACTTCGAGGAATCTGAGAAGGGATAAGTGGGAATTTTATACATATATAGAAAAACCTCTTCATAATAACGAAGAGGTTTTTCTTGGTGTTATAAGTTTATCTTATTCGAACTTAGTTGCGTTACCGTCAAATGATTCTTCAGCAACTTTAATGGAATCAGTTGGACAACCTTCAAAAGCATCCATCATATCATCAACTAAAACTTCAGGAATTTCAACGATACCTTGGTTATCGTCAAGTGTTACAAATGCAATTCCTTCGTCGTCGTAATCATAAATATCTGGTGCAGCTGCGCCACAAGCTCCGCAAGCGATGCATGTTTCTTTGTCTACGATTGTATATTTTGCCATGAAAAAAACCTCCCATAAATTCGAAAATAATATTTTACTTACCATTAAAAAGATAATGGAAAGTGTTCCCTTATCTATTTTAAAGGTGTATGTCCAACTTTTCAATAGAAAATTATTATGATCATACATTTCAGTGAAATCCCGCTTAATTTGGCTGTTTGAAACAATTTTTGGCTAACCTTGAAACCCTATTCATGATAAAATAATACTTATATAAAAAATAGTCGTGATCGTTTGAATTTACACAAAAATACTAGGTTAAATCATGAAAAGGTGAAATAATGGTCAATTCCTATATCAAGACCGTCATTCTTTATTGTTTACAGCAAATAAATGGTGAAAGAAGCATTTATTCTGTGTTTCATCTATTAAATGGAAAAAAATCCTCGCAGACCATTCAAGATGCTCATTTATTTCAAATGACGCGTTTTTTTAAAAGTTACCAATGGTTATCAAGAGAAGAGTTCGAAAAAATCATTGCTGAGATTCACAACCATAAATTAGTGACAGAGACAGCTAATCAACATTGTCTTTTAACTGATAAGGGGAAAGCGTTATTACAAGACCAACTTAACAAAAACAACATTCCGCCGTTTTTAGATGGTTGGAATTATCATTTGTTAGCAGGGGTCTTTTGGGAACGATTTTCATTGTTGGTACAGGTTTGTTCAAATTTAATTCATCACAATCCAACCTATCTACCCATTCAGCAAAAATATGAGACCCAATTTTGGCTTAAATCTTTTTTGCAGCAATCTTCCACAAAGAGGAAGGAATTAGCAAAACGTCTATATGATGAAATGATTAACTGTTTTGAATCTGAGAATGCGCCAAATCCAACAGGCTTAGTTATTCGTTTAACAGGGCACAACAGAATTGGGTTGACTCCTATGCAAGCTTCTAGTTATTTGAAACAGGAGTTTACATATTATCACCTTCAGTTTTTAAATTCACTTCATTACATGATTAAAACGATTCAATTACAGTCTAACCAATATCCCTTATTACATTCTATCATTACAGATGTTACCACTCCGTTTTCATTTACTATTTCAACTGAAAAAACCTATGCACTGCTAAAGAATAATATTAGCTTGGACAAAATTGTGGAAATTAGAAAACTAAAACGAAATACGATAGAAGACCATATTGTTGAGATAGCTTTATTGGATGAAGGATTTGATATATCCCCTTTTGTCAATCCTGAAAAACAAAAATTGATATTACTTGCAGCGAACAAAGCCGGTTCAAAGCAATTAAGGCAAATTCGCAACCTAACTAGCGGAGTTGATTATTTTGAAATCCGACTGGTTTTGGCAAAGTATGGTGAACAAAAATGAAACTAGAATCTTTGCTCAATAAATTTTTTGAATATGATAGGTTTAGACCAGGACAGAAAGAGGTAATTAACTCGGTTCTTAACGGAAAGCATACATTGGCAATGTTGCCGACTGGAACGGGGAAGTCACTATGTTTTCACCTACCAGGATATGTTCTTGAAGGACATGTGTTAATCGTTTCGCCACTATTATCATTAATGCAAGACCAAGTGGAGCAAATGAAAATGCAAGGTGAAAAAAGGGTCATTGCCATCAATTCGTTTTTAAGCTACCGTGAACGCCAATTAGCTTTTTTTAACATTAAGAAATACAAATATATTTTTATTTCTCCAGAAATGCTAAGAGTGGACAAGGTTATTCTATTATTACAGGAACTGACTATTTCGTTATATGTGATTGATGAGGCCCATTGTATTTCCCAATGGGGTTATGATTTCCGACCTGACTATTTAAAATTAGGCGAAATTCGTGAGAAGTTAAATGATCCAGTCACCTTAGCGCTAACGGCAACTGCAACAAAGGAAGTTAGACAAGATATAATGAATAACTTAGGGATTGGTGATTGGGAGGAAATAGTATATTCGGTTGATCGACCAAATATTTCAATAGTGGTTGAAAAAATTCCTAATCACAATCTGAAACTTGAGCGACTATATGAAATCATCAAAGATTTAAATGGACCTGGTATAGTCTATTTTTCCAGTAAGCGTTTAGCAGAGCGAACGGTTACTTTTTTGCAAGCTCAGGGAATGAGAAAAGTGAATGCTTATCACGGTGGGATGGACCAGGAACAAAGAATTCTAGTCCAACAACAATTTATTAATGGGCAGTTGGATATCATTTGTGCTACAAGTGCTTTCGGAATGGGGATTAACAAGGAGAATATCCGGTTTATTATTCACTATCATCTTCCCTTGCAAATTGAGTCATACTTGCAAGAGATTGGCAGGGCTGGTCGCGATGGTGGTAAAGCAATAGCTATCTTGCTTTATGCACCAGGAGACGAAGCGCTGGCATACCAGCTTTCAGAGGGGGAGCTTCCTGCAAAAGAGCAAATTGACATGCTTGCTTCACTATTTAAAGAAACCAACTTGAAGTCGTTTTCGTTCAATGGAAATGAGGAATGGCGCTCAAGGGCAGGGCTTTCAGAGGTTCAATGGAGAATTGTGATGACGTACTTAAATATGACAGATAGTCAAATTGAAGATCCTATTACTGCTTTGAAAAATTTCATTGAGACTCGCTTAGCATATAAACGCTCAAAAATTTCCTTAATGATGGAGTTAATTCATTCAGAAAGCTGCAGAAGGAAGACAATCATTAACTATTTTGGTGAGGAAGCCAATCTAGAAACACAGATAGAAAATTGCTGCGATTGTTGTGGAATTGATAAAAATATATTTATAAAGAAAACTTTGGAACAACAAGAAGAATATGAAAATTTCCAATGGAAATCCTATTTGTCTGCTATACTATTAAATAAGTGAGAGATTCTATGAAAAAAAATTATCGAGAATTAATTAAGGAACTTTCCGATAAAGAATTGCTTCAATCTTTATATGTGACACAAGTTTTACTTTTGAGTGTTGCAGCCGTTCTAGGTGCAATCTTTTTCGAGGATGTTTCAACCTTTATTCAACTATTCAATTGGCAGGATTCAAATATTTTGTTTATTGGTGGAGTATGGGGGATTGCAGTAGTTGGTCTTGATTTACTTTTTGACAAAATACTTCCTCCGCACTTGAGCGATGACGGAGGTGTTAATGAACGAATTTTTCAAAACAGGAGCATTATTCAAATTGGCTTTATAGCCTGTGGGATTGCATTTAGTGAAGAAATATTATTTAGAGGCATTTTGCAAACCAATTTTGGTTTAATCGTGTCGAGTAGTTTGTTTGCTATCATTCATTTTCGATATTTATTTAATTGGTTTTTGTTTTTGAACATTACCGTTTTGAGCTTTTTTATCGGATATTTATATGACATGACTGAGAATTTAAGTGTGACAATTTTCATGCACTTTCTGATTGATTTTCTCTTAGGGGTCATCATTCGGATTAAATATAAAAAATTACATTAGCAAGAACAGGAAGGAGAGGTTCTGTTCATGAATAAAGAAGATCCATATCGTCTAATGACAGATAAAACTCGTAGTAAAATTCAACGTTCCTATAATGAGAGGGTTGGAGGTGGCTCGACATCTGATTTACCACCGCGGACAGAGCTCCATCGACAAAGAAGAAGCAAACCTAAAAAAAGACTAAAATATCCAGTCATTCGTGTAATAGCTTTATTCTTTATTTTGGTTCCGATTACGATTTTTGCCATATATTCTAATCGACCAGAAGAAATTCCAGCACAAACAGAACCAGCTGATAAGGGTGATCATGAAAAAATATCTATAGACGATTCCCCGGAATTAACTGATTCCCAAGTGAAGGATTCCGATTCTGAAGCAGAAAAAGAGACTGAAACTGAATTAACTCCAGGTGCAACCGAACCTGAATCGATAGTGGAAAATGTTGATCCATCAGCTACACCTCCACAAGTCGAGGTGCCACAAGACCCTGGTACAGGAGCCGTTCAAAGTCCTCCTGTAGAATCAAATGAGCAGTCGCCCCCTGCGCAGAATATTAATAATCATAAGGTGATTAAACATACTGTCAAACAGGGGGACACCTTGTATAATTTGGCGAAAAAATATTACGGTTCTCAAGCTGGTATTGCCATTATCAAAAAGGCGAATAATATTACAGGTGATGAAATTCAGTTGGGTCAAGTTTTGAAAATTCCATTATAAAAATTGGCTTTTTACCAAAGTCCACTGCAATAATAACAAACCACCATCGCACCCAGTGTGTGTTTGGTGGTTTTTTGTATGGCTGTGTTAAACTGGCTGTTGATTGCAGCGGGGGACGCTTTGCTTTTCACGGCCGATAGCGGGATAGGTTTGTACTATTTTCATGGACAAGAACATAGAATGGTATTGGATTGGAGGCGAGTAAAATGGATGACCAAATTTTAAAGTTAGATGAACATACAGACCCTGCTACGAAACAAATGTTGCAAAATGTTGTAAAACGGAAAAAGAAGTTTGACCAATATAAGGCTAAGCACCTTTTTGTTATGTCTTGCACCCTGTTTTTTACATTTATCTATTTTATTTATTTATATTTAACAATTGTTAAGCCGTTTTCATACTCGTTTTCAGCGATGTTCTCAGCCTATGTTGGTCATAGTGCCAACCTATATTTTCTGATTATTACCATGGGGACTTATGGTCTAATGAATGTGTTTAAAGTAAAAATGGATAAAGCAGAAAAAGAATTCCATGCAATAAGATGTGAAGTTATTGATAAAAGTAAGGATTTATGGAACAAGGAAGAGTCTTGGAGTAACCGCCATTTAGTGTTTGAAATGATGAAGAAACAATATGATATTAATTTATTTCATGAAAATAAATGAAGCTGTCCCTGTTTTTTTGGACAGCTTCGTAATTATTTGTATATATCTTCTTAAAAGGCTCTTTTAAACTTGAATGTTGATTTCCGTTCCAGGCACGAGCGGTTCGCAGGCTCACCCGTGAGCCTCCTTCGGTCGTTCCTTCCTTCGGAGTCTCACTCAGCTCGTGCTCCTGCAGGAGTCTGCGTGCCTTCCACTCCAATCAACATTGTGTGAAAAATCAACACTGATCTTTAACAAAGCTTCTTAAAAAAATGTCTTTTTCCCTTTCTCATCTTTTAGGATTTCTACAGCTTCGCGAAATCTTTGCGAATGGATAATTTCTCGTTCTCTTAAAAATCTCAGACTATCATTTATATCAGGATCATCACTCATATTAATAAGCCATTGATAGGTAGCTCGGGCTTTTTCCTCCGCAGCAATATCTTCATACAAATCGGCAATGGGGTCCCCCTTAGCTTGAATATAAGTGGCTGTAAAAGGTATCCCTGCAGCATTATGATAAAACAGGGCTTTATCGTGATCGGCATAGTGTCCCTCAAGTCCGGCGGCCATCAATTGTGCAGGTGTGGCATCTTTGGTTAGTTTATAAACCATAGTGGCAATCATTTCCAGATGGGCAAGTTCCTCTGTCCCAATATCATTTAATAATCCAATAATTTTCCCTGGAATTGTATAGCGCTGATTTAAATAACGTAAGGCCGCAGCAAGTTCTCCGTCTGCTCCACCATACTGTTCAATGAGAAATTTCGCCAGTTTGGGATTGCAACAGCTTACCCGAACTGGATATTGTAGTTTTTTTTCATAAACCCACATTTCAACGATAACCCCCTTTTTTTCGAATTAGGACCGACAAGCTCTAGCGGCTAGGGGCTCGAGGTCAAAAGCCACTTCCGCTTTTAGACTTGCCATGGCCATGGTTCGTCATTCCAATTCCATGGATATCCGGAATAACTGTTTCCAAATTGCATAAGCGGACCAAACTGGCTTTCTATTAGCTTTTTTAATCGCCTTCTTTCTTGGGCAAATTGATTAAACTGATTAATCGAGTCATGGTCCTGAGGATGAGTATCCAAATATAAGGTAAGCTCAACTAGAACAAAGTCTACTGCTTGAAGCTGTTCCAACAGTTGATAATATTCAGGAGGTAATTGTTTCATAGTGGATTATTCTCCTTTTTTCCTTCATAAGGGCCATACCATGGATCAAAAAATGGTTTCCATAATGTACCTGCTCGTAAAGCTTCTTGTGGGGAGAATTGTGGGAAGTTTGTTGGTTGGAAACCAATATAAAGATTTGGTGGTGTAGAAAAAGATTTCACAGTTATCGGTGGACAGGGATCAAATGGGCTTACATAAGGATAGTATTTTTTTCGTAAAGTAAACATGAAACCAACCTCCATAATTAAGTAAAAGATTCTAGGTGAAGTGACCTTGATAAAATCAGTGATAAGGGAAAATTAACGAAAAGTATTGGGAAATTTTTTTATCAGTTAATTCTATGCGGAGTATTTGTTTTCATGAAATCTTTATTCGTTTTTGATTATTGATACTTGAGATAACAAATAATAATAGCTTATTATTAAAGGGGCTATTACTTTTTTAATATAATAATTGTTTTTGGGGGATGAAATGTATGTTTGTTAAAAGTATAATGATTCCTAATTATAACTGTATTACTGTAAAGGATGAGGATACATTAAAAACAGCTTTAGAAAAGCTGGAATATCATCGCATTGACGGTATACCTGTTTTAAGAGGAGAAGAATATGTAGGAATTGTAACTAGGTTCAATATTTATCAAGGTTTCTTTTTGGCAAGTAAGTCGAAGGAAGAATATTTACAAACGACATTAGCAGGCGAAAAGGTGTCTTTTCAAGAGAAATATTTAACTGGAAATGAAATTTTTGAAGCAACATTACTTGATCTTAAAGATTTCCCTTTGATTGCAGTGGTAGATGAAAAACGTAAATTCAAGGGTGTGGTAACAAGAGCAGATGTACTAGAACAATTTCAAAGTGCTTTTGGGGTGAATCGACCGGGGGTCAGAATTGCCTTTACTTCAGCTGAAACTGAGGGGAGATTTGCGCGTATTGCTGAAATTGCTCATAGTTTTCATGAGCAGATCATTTCCTTTGTTACATTCGACGAAACCGATAAGTTGGTTCGAAGGGTGGTTATGAAAATCGAAAAAAACGACAATATTGAAAAATTCATCCAGAAACTGGAGGATTCCGGTTTTCGAGTTATATCTATTAATGAGGTCTAAATGGTTATCGAAGGAAATAATAAGAATTCTTCTCATACATTTGTATGGGAGGGATTTTTTTGTTTAAAAAAATGTATCAACTTGGTTTTGGGTTTCTCTGTGGCTATTTATTTATTAAATGGGTTCCCTACGCCTTTCGCCCCTCGTTTGAAGAAGTCCTTGTGAACTTTGTATTAAAGCCGCTAGAATTCTTTTTTGCTGCAGTCATTTTAATTGTCGGGATTATCCTAAATGGAGAACTAATTAAGTATGTATTAACCATGACTGTAAACGTTATTCGCAAAAAAAACTGGTCGGCAATTTCATTAGTTATTTGCTTAGGCGTGTTTATTAATTTCTTTACATTATTTAAACTAGGCATATGGCAGTCTTGGACGCTATTATGTTTTTCTTTGCTCTATGGTATGATTTCATTAATTGATAAAAAGGTTTGAATTAAATTCCATTTTGGTTAAAAAGGAGTATTTATGTTTTTTATTTCCACCGTTATTATTATTCTAGTAGTTTTTTTAGCCTTTCTTCTTATTTATATGGGAAAGGAAGCATTTTCCAATAGAATTCTGCATCATAATCTTTCCTTTTATGAGTTTCCAAAAAGCTTTGACAAGGTGACGATTTTTTTTATATCAGATATTCATCGTCGAAAAATATCCGATTTAATTATTTCAAAAGTAACTGGGAAAGCAGATATAGTTGTAATCGGGGGGGATTTGACTGAAAAAGGCGTCCCTTTCCAAAGAGTTAAGGCGAATATTTTAAAATTAACAAAGATTGCCCCAGTTTATTTTGTATGGGGAAATAATGACCATGAAGTCGATATTCAACTGCTTGAGTCGATTCTTTTGAAATGTGGAGTGAAAATTTTAGCAAATTCAGCTGAAAAATACGAATCACAGACTGGAGATTTTTTTCATTTGTTGGGTGTAGATGATATCGCAAAAAATCGTGAACGCCTGGATCTTGCCCTTGATGATGCACAGGATAATGGATTTCGTTTACTGTTAAGTCATAATCCGGAAATTATTCATAAAATTCACCCTGAGGCTAATATACAGCTTGTTTTAAGCGGACACACCCATGGTGGGCAAATTAGAGTTTTTAATTATGGACCATATGAAAAAGGTGGAATAAAACAAGTGGGAAGGACTATTCTGTTTGTTAGTAATGGCTATGGTACAACTGCTCTGCCACTCCGGCTTGGGGCAAAGTCAGAAACCCATTTAATTACCATTAAAAATAACAATAATCCCCGCCTGGGAAACAATTAGACACTCATTATACAAATCACCTTCTGGTATGTATATCATACAATAAACCAAAGAGTTATTGTTCACGGCAGGGGGCAGAGTAATGCGCTTGGAACGTTTAACAAACAACAAGATAAAGTTTTTTCTAACTTTTGATGATTTGTATGACCGAGGATTGTCAAAAGAGGATTTAGGGAAGGATTCCTTGAAATGGAACCAATTATTTCGCGATATGCTTGACGAAGCGAATGAAGAATTTGGTGTTGAATTTCAAGGAACGATTGCTGTGGAAGTCTTTTCTCTTCAAGCTCAGGGAATGGTTATGATTGTAACGGCAGAAGAAATCGATGAGGATGAGGAATATCTAAATGACATTTTCATTGATATGCAGGTGGCAGTAGAAGACAGTGAAGAAATACTGTTTGAATTTCCCGGTTTTGAAGAAGTCATCCAATTGTCTAGACGATTTTCTTCGATGAATGTTGTTGGAGGAAGTTTATATGTAATGAATGAAAAATACTACCTTGTCTTTGAAGGTATTGAATTAGATGAACAAAACAAAATTATTTCTGTATTGGCTGAATATGGTAATCCGTCATTAATAACAATCCACCGTATCATTGAATATGGAAAACAAATCATCAAACATAATACAGTAGAAACCATATCCACATATTTTAAAAATTGAGGCATTGCCTCTTTTTTTTAGGCTCTTTTCTCAAACTTTATTGCTTTTTAAGATGAGAGTTTAGCCTATTTTTTAGCAGTAAAACAGCCAACATTTATGAGAAAAGAGCTGCAAACTTACTTTCAAGCTACAAAATAACTTTAACCAAGTTAAAATCGGGTTTAGGATTTTAACAACAATCTTTACGAAATACAGCCTTTTTTTATATATAACTATATTTCCAAGCATATATCGTCTTTAAGTGTATATGAATGTCTGAAAGGGGACTTAGATCGGTAGAGAGATTTTTAGGAGGTTAATAAATGGGAACCGAGCATGATCCAACAAGTAAAAATCCAGTGGAGAATCATGATGTTTTAAAATCAACTCAAACTGTTATTCATAATGCTTTAGAAAAACTGGGATACTCTGAAGAAGTTTACGAACTCCTTAAGGAACCTTTACGAATGATGACAGTGAAAATTCCTATTAGAATGGATGATGATTCCGTTCGGATTTTTACAGGGTATCGGGCTCAACATAATGATGCGGTAGGACCAACCAAGGGAGGAATTCGATTTCATCCAAACGTTTCTGAAAAGGAAGTGAAAGCACTTTCGATATGGATGAGTTTAAAATGTGGAATCGTTGATCTCCCATATGGGGGAGGGAAAGGTGGCATTGTCTGTGACCCGCGGGATATGTCATTCAGAGAATTAGAACGGTTAAGCCGCGGATATGTTCGAGCAATAAGTCAAATTGTTGGTCCTACAAAAGATATTCCGGCTCCAGATGTGTTTACTAATTCGCAAATTATGGCCTGGATGATGGATGAATACAGCCGAATTGATGAATTTAATTCTCCAGGATTTATTACAGGAAAACCTCTAGTTTTAGGTGGTTCACATGGGAGAGAATCAGCTACAGCAAAAGGAGTTACAATAGTTATTCGTGAGGCTTCTAATAAAAAGGGGATAAATTTAAATGGTGCCAGTGTTGTTATTCAAGGTTTTGGTAACGCTGGTAGCTATTTAGCAAAATTTATGCATGATGCCGGGGCTAAAGTAATTGGAATATCCGATGCCTATGGAGCTCTACATGATCCAAATGGTTTGGATATTGATTATTTGCTTGATCGTCGCGATAGCTTTGGTACAGTGACAAAATTATTTAGCAACACGATAACTAATAAAGAATTACTAGAGCTGGAATGTGATATTCTTGTTCCTGCAGCAATCGAAAATCAGATTACTAAGCAAAATGCTCATAAAGTTCGGGCTAGGATTGTTGTGGAAGCAGCAAATGGTCCGACCACCTTAGAGGCTACGAAAATATTGACAGAAAGAGGAATATTACTTGTACCGGATGTGTTAGCATCAGCTGGAGGAGTAACTGTTTCCTATTTTGAATGGGTCCAAAATAATCAAGGTTACTATTGGAGTGAAGAGGAAGTAGAAGAAAAACTTGAAAAGGTAATGGTTAAAGCTTTTGAAAATATTTTTTCTACCGCTCAAACTCGTAAGGTAGACATGCGTTTGGCAGCCTATATGGTTGGAGTAAGGAAAATGGCTGAAGCAAGTCGCTTTAGAGGCTGGATTTAAAAATGAAAAGCGGAGGGGCCTCGCCCTACCCCGACAAGCATAAGACGAGCCTGACATAAGGTTGCAGTTTAACCTTGTGACAGGAATGGCTTATGACTCGAGGGGCAAGGCTCAACAGCTAGACAAGAAAAGCGGAGGAGCCTCGCCCTGCCCCGACAAGCATAAGATAACAAGATACAGTGTTTTCTGAGTGGAATTAGATGGATTCATCGTTGAATATTCTATTAAAATCTCCTATCATTAGATGGGGGATTTTAAACGTTGATAAATTTTTGTTTATATAAAGGAGTGAGTTGCATTATGCAACAAGAAGAGATCATTATTATTGGGGCGGGTCCTTGTGGACTTGCAGCGGCAATTGCTTTAAAACAAACTGGTAAAAATCCACTTGTAATTGAAAAAGGAAATGTAGTGGATGCAATTTTCCGTTTTCCTACCCATCAAACTTTTTTTAGTACAAGTGATAAATTAGAAATCGGGAATGTTCCGTTTGTGACCGAAGAACACAAACCAAAACGCAACCACGCCTTAGCTTATTACCGAGAAGTTGTTAAGAGAAATGAATTAAGAATTAATTCTTTTGAAAAAGTAACAGAAGTTTCCAAAGCCACCAATGAATTGTATTGCATTGTAACCGAAAAGCAGAAATACCTGACTTCAAATGTGATTATTGCAACAGGTTATTATGATCATCCCAACTACATAAATGTACCAGGTGAAAATTTACCAAAAGTATCACACTATTTCAAAGAGGCTCATCCTTATTTTGATAAAGATGTGGTTATTGTTGGTGGGAAAAATTCCAGTGTGGAAGCAGCGATTGAGCTTGCCAAGGCGGGAGCTAGGGTAACTGTTATCTACCGTGGTAGTGAGTATTCGAAAAACATTAAGCCCTGGATTTTACCTGAATTTGATTCGTTAGTACGTAATCAAAACATTACCATGGAATTCAGTGCTGCTATCAAAGAAATTACCGATGAAAAAGTTGTATACCTCGTAAATAACATAGAAAAAGAACTTAAGAATGAATATGTTCTTGCCATGACTGGATATCATCCGGATCACAATTTCCTAAGAAAAATGGGAGTGGAAATTGATGAAGAAACCGGTCGTCCGATTCATAACACTGAAACTATGGAAACGAACATTTCGGGGATTTATATTGCAGGTGTAATTGCAGCAGGAAACAATGCAAACGAAATTTTTATTGAAAATGGTCGTTTACACGGAGAACAAATAGCTCAGGCTCTTTTTACAAAAGAACAACAAGGCTGATTTTCATCTTAAGGCTTATCATTCCATTCGTGAATTGTGGTGTAAATCTATAGATTTCATGTTACGATTAACTGAAATGGAGTAAAGAGAGGGCAGCTCATGCTAGGAATATTATCTGCAGGGATTGCACCTGGTTTAGCACTATTAAGCTATTTCTATTTAAAAGACCAATTTGGAACAGAACCAATTTCAGTAGTACTAAAAACATTTGTTTTTGGTGCGTTACTTGTTTTTCCGATAGCGTTTATTCAATATGTTATTGATAAGGAGAATCTTGTTCATTCAGGACTTATTCATGCCTTTATTGTGATTAGCTTTTTAGAAGAATTCTTTAAATGGTTCATTATGATTTATATTGTTTATCACCACGCAGAATTTGATGAGCCTTATGATGGGATTGTTTATGGGGCTGCCGTATCACTTGGATTTGCAACAGCTGAAAACATTATTTACTTAATTTCAAATGGGGTGGAACATGCGCTTGGACGGGCATTTTTACCTGTTTCAAGTCATGCTTTGTTTGGTGTTATTATGGGGTTTTATATTGGAAAGGGAAAATTCACTGAAGTCTCCAAACGTAAATGGTTAGCTCTTTCCCTTATTATTCCGATTATGCTTCATGGAGTATATGATTATATTTTGTTGAATCAACAAAATTGGTTGATGATGATTTTGCCATTTATGATTTTTCTGTGGTGGATTGGATTAAGGAAGGTAAAAAAGGGCAGAGCCTTAAGTGCGCAGTATTATCAAAAGGATTTATCACTATGATGTTAGAAGCTTTCAATAAATATATTAAGTAGAATAATTATGTGGTAGGATTGGACATTTTCTGTTCAATCTTTTTTTTTTTTGAATAAAAACCCAACTTATACGAAAAATAACTCTATGAAAAAGATTATCTGCTGGGGGTAACTTGAATGAAGAATAGGTTGAACCTAATTAAATGTGGTTTTGTTATGACTCTTTTATTTCTTTTAGTTTCTGTAAATGTCGATGGTAAAAAGGTCCAGGCATTTTCAAATCAAGTCATTCAAAAAGGGGCAGTAGGTGAGGATGTCATCGAACTGCAATCAAGGCTTCAATATAATGGTTTCTTTCATGGAGAAATTGACGGAGTTTTTGGCTGGAAAACCTATTGGGCACTTAGGAATTTCCAAGACAAATTCGATCTCCCTAAGGTCGATGGATTGGCAGGAGAAGATACAAAAAACATGTTGATTAGAGCAACGAAGTACAATGAACCTTTTGTTAAGGAACAAATTAAAAAGGGAAACGACTTTACCCACTATGGTGGGATGGATTGGGAAAAACAAACAAAGCCTGCAGAAAAGGGTGCACAGCCACAAACAAAAGTTCAAACGCCCGTAAAGAAGGGTAAGCAAGCACCAGCGCAGCCAGGTACTCAAAGTCCAGCACAACCAGGAACACAAGCACCAGCCCAACCAAAAGGTCAAACACCGGCACAACCAGGAACAAAAGCACCAGCCCAACCAAAAGGTCAAACACCGGCACAACCAGGAACACAAAGTCC
>CALCRD010000555.1 GCA_937894355.1 uncultured Bacillus sp. | reverse complement strand
AGGAGTCTTCGTGCCTTCCACTCCAATCAACATTGTTCTTTAAGACATCTCAAAATTTAATGAACAAAGGTTTTGAAGTTTTGATAGAAGTGAGTTTCTCTTTGCTCCTGTTGCAACATATTGTGTGAAACTTGAAGAATATAATTCACTTTAAAGGTTTGGTCAGTAATCCTGGTTAAATATTGACATTCACACAGAGTAAGCAAGTATTCTAAAACAGCCATTGATGCATCTCCACTCCCCAATGGAATCGAACGAATCGTTATCTGTTTTTTGTTTACTCTGATTCGAAAAGCTTGATTGATTGCAGCAACCGAAATAGTTTCACCTATCGAACGTTGACTAAATACATCAAGATAAAGATAAGCTTGCCAAATAACGGGAGGTGTTCTTATATAGGCGCTGTGAGTAACAGGAAGTCCGATTTCTGGGGGTAAGTAGCTAAGATGGAGACGGTTGAAATAGAGTTCTTTTAGAAAGGGGTCACGATAGCTTTGAGGTTTTTGCGAATAATAGAGTTTGAAAGCCTTTATTTCCTTTTGCCAATGTTCTATTTGCAATGAGAAAGGTTTTTGCGGAAGTAGAAGATCAGTCAATTTGACATGATTAGATGTCCTAATACTTATAGAAGCGATACAATTGCGGATGCTTACGGGGATAATTTGCCTCAATAAGATAAAACTATTGGCATTTGGGCAAAATAGCGGCAAGAGTGATTGCTCATTACCCAAATCCAGTGCTAAGTATTGAAATTCTGAGAGTGAGACTAAATCAGTACTCTTTCGCGAAAATTGATTCCCTCCCAAAATCCACAGTGGCGTATATCCATTTGTTTGATAACTCCTAGTTCTTTTGATAAATAAGTTCTCAGGAATAGTCGAGCATTGATACTCCACAGCATACATTGTATTTTGGTGAATAAATCTAATATCTGGCCTCTGCTGGATTGTTCTATCGTACACTTCAAGTTCCGGCTTAAGGCCCTGCTCTTGTAGCCAATGGTAAAGTTTCAGTTTCCCATCAAGGTGGTAAGAGGTTTCATTTTCAAATCTTTCACTACAGGAGCTTTCTCGATAATGGGCAAAATGAGAAACTTTTTTCATACAAATTTTTAAAATCATTTTTTCTTTGCAGGTTGGGCAAAAAAATGTTTCCTTTTCCTTTAATGCTTGTAATGTGAAGTTATTCTTTATATCTGCTAAACAAATCTGACCGCCATTTTCACGAATTGCAGTCAACATCTTCTCATCTCCTTTCTATTTTAGTATTATACTTTTTCGACAAAAACCTCGAAAAACCTTTAACATATTCCTTCCATTCAAAAATAATTAATTTGCTAAAAAAATATCTACAGAAAAAACCTTATCCATTTAGGGACAAGGTTTTTTCTTCACTCCTGGATTAAAGCTGACAAATTACAATAACGGCGAAAACAGTCTGGAGGTCGATTCCAGTAATCTTAACCCCATGTGCCGTTTCATAAAAGCATCATACTCAATTTGTACGGAATGCTCCAAATCATGTACATAATCATCTACTAACTTTTGAGTGCTTTTCGTACGAAACAAGAAAGCATTTACCTCGAAATTCAGATGGAAGCTCCTCATATCCATATTCGAAGTTCCTATCGAAGCTAGTTCATGGTCAACGATGACAATTTTACTGTGCATAAATCCGTTTTGAAATTCGTGAATTTTCACACCTGCCTCAAGAAGCTCTGCAAAATATGAACGTGATGCGTGAAATACAATTCGTTTATCCGGTTTTTTCGGCATAAGAATTTTAACATCAATTCCACTAAGTGCTGCAATTTTAATTGCCGAAAAGATATCCTCATCAGGGATAAAATAGGGGGTTGATATCCAAACTGATTTTTTGGCTGAAGTAACCATAGAAAAGAAAATGTTTTTGATAACACTCCATTCGTTATCTGGGCCACCAGCTATCATTTGAACACCACCATGGATGTTTTCCTCAAGCCGTGGCGAAAGATACTCTGATGTTAAAAAACTTTTATTAGTCATGTAGTACCAATCTTGCAAGAAAATCAACTGGAGGGTGCGAACAGCCTCACCTTTGACCAATAAATGAGTATCACGCCAAAAGCCAAAATAATCGTTACGACCTAAATACTCATCACCAATATTTAACCCTCCAACAAAACCTACCGTACCATCAATGACAATTATTTTCCGATGATTTCGAAAGTTAAACTTACTGCTAAGAAATGGTAATCTCACCTGACTAAACGCAACAATTTCTACTCCAGCATTTCTTAGGTCAACAATATATTGTTTTGAAAGCTGCCAGGAACCGACTGCATCATATAAAAATCTGATTTTCACACCCTGTTTAGCTTTTTCAATTAACAGTTCTTTAATTTGATTACCAATATGATCATGGCGAACGATATAATATTCAAGATGAATGTGATGTGTTGCTTCCTTTAACTCCCTTAACATTTCAGCGAAGGTTTCTTCCCCATTGGTTAAAACCTTGGTATCAGTTGCGAATGAAATAGGACTGTTACCTAATTTTTGCGCTAATGCAAAAAGATTTTTCTGATGGCTGCCCATTTGTTTTATTTTTTCCTCACTTGCTGGATCGATATCTCCTTCTACTTTCAAAAACGCTTGTTTATCGAGAAAATATTTTCTTCGAAACATTTTTTCTTTTCGATAATTACGTCCAAATAACAAATAGAAAATAAACCCAACAAGCGGGAAACTTCCAAGCACAACAATCCACGTTAGGGTTTGCGACGGATGACGATTTTCTAGGAAAATGACAAATCCAATAAAAATCACTGATAAACTAATAATTAAACTTAAATACTGGAAAACCCCACCGAGAAAATATTCACTTAGAAAGTACCAAGCTACTCCTAGTATGATCAGAAAAAAAGCTACTCTGACTGTGTTTTTCATTATTTTTCACCTACGAACTTTCACAGCTCTTTTTGGAATTTACCCCTCACGGAATAGGTTTTATTAGTATAAACTAATACCTGCTTGAAATACTTTTTGTTCCTTCGGAAATATTTGAAACCAAAAAGGTCAGCCCCCACTAACCAATACTTTGAACCTTTTTTTCTAGGCATCTAAATATTGTTCTAGTTGTGGTTGCCGAACCTTATAATAAACTTACTATATTATCTTGCCTTTTATGAAAAATGTTTTCTTAACACTTTGAATACATCTTCACCAATAATAAGACGACCATACTCCTCAATCCGATGAATAGTTAGAGAAGATTCACTGGCATACTCAAGTAGAATACTTAGCTTGTCATCCACTTCGTCTTCCTCAAATTGCTCCTCAGGGAATTCAACATATAAATAATATCTATCTTCAAAGGAATAAAGTTTTGTAATAAAGTCATCAATCCCGGGGTTTTTCGAAAGAGCGAGTACATCCTCAAAATCCGCAAAAATTAATAAAAAATCTAGTTGATCCTCTGTGTTGGGATCTTCTCCGTCAACCTCATCGTTTGTCGGTGTAAACTGTTGCCCCAAAAGTTCTTCAATTCTTCCATCAATTGGCCATTCCTTCATTTTCTCTTCAGATATAGGTAGTTCCAATTTTTGGCCATCTTTAGAAAGCTGGGCTTTAGTTACTAATATTTCCAAGCCTTTTTCTAATGCCTGTACTTGAATCCATAACGGACCTTCGACACTAAAATCCTCCTCTTGATGAACTTCATCCATTACCTCCCAGAAAAGTTCTTCACTGCGCTCTCGATTGTACCAGATTTCTTCGCGCTCAAAGCCTCTTTCTTCTATATCAACATATGAAATATAAAACTTTACTGTATTTTCATTAATACGTTCTATGTCCACAATCAAGTCGCTCCCTTCTGATTCAGGAATGAAGGGATTTAATTCCCCCATTTAACGATTTTCCACCCTTCTTTCCATCTAATAAAAGGCTATTTATAAATCGTTTTCACTCTAACCCAAATTCAATACTTCATACTTATATTTTATGATAAAAAAATCAATTAGGGAAATAAAAAACACATGCTTGTGAAAAACCATTATTCGCCCACACAATCACGTGTATTCTTTATATATTACCAAAAAAAGATTCCTATCACAAACAATGAAATCGTGAATTTAATAATCTAAAAAGTATCCAAATATATTATTGTAACTTAATTGTAATTAGATGTGGGTTATTGCTCGTTAATGGGATAAAAGTGCTATGAATATAAAGAAAACCTTCATTCCATGAAAGAATGAAGGCTTCTATTTAATTAACCAGACGTTGTGCTTCGCGAAGTTGGAAAGTTCGAACCTTCCTTGGAAGAAAACGACGTATTTCATCTTCGTTATAACCAACCTGCAGGCGTTTTTCGTCAATAATGATTGGTCGACGTAATAAACCTGGGTTAGCTTTTATTAATTCAAACAAATTCTGTAGAGGCATACTCTCAACATTTACATTGAGTTTTTGAAATGTCTTTGATCTCGTCGAGATGATTTCATCTGTCCCATCTTCAGTCATTCTTAGGATTTCTTTGATTTCATCAATAGACAATGGTTCAGAAAAAATATTTCTTTCGTGATATGGAATTTCATGCTCTTCTAACCATGATTTTGCTTTTCTACAAGATGTGCAACTTGGTGAAGTGTATAATGTAACCATACAGTTTCACACTCCCTTTATTTTTACATTAAACCAGATTTTTCTACAGCAAATCCGATTCCAAATTAAAATAACTTTAATAAAGTAATTTATATTAAGATTATACACCAACGCCTACGAAAATAATACCCTTTTTTAAAAATTCATCAAATAGTGGAAATCACAATGAATTCATTGATTATATACGTTTTGTTTCGCAAAAGGTTTCATTTTTCCTGCATTTCCTCAAGTTTTTTTGTGAATTCAGGATATACTTCTCATTTGATAAAGTACTATTACTTGTATTTACCCATCTTAATTTACTTCTAAACCATAAATACTTTCGAAAGCTGTTAAAATGCTTGTTTTATTCTCATTTAAAATTACTTAATGAAAATGAAATGCAGGTATTTCACTAAAATATCTGTGTTCTTTTTCCCGAAAGAAATTTGATTGGGTAATTCATTATATAAATTGATTCGATTACTGAGCTATCATCTAAAATATTTTTATAATTTGTAAAAATAATAAGTATTTGACGCTCAAATTAAATATTTTAAGATTTCCTTCTTTCCTTCCTAAGCGACTTCTTTTACAATAACAATATGGGGATTAAGGTAATCATCTAGGTTTGAAAAAATGGAGGTTTCTTTTTATGGGAGAATATATCGCAGATTTCACTATGGTCACTCTTGTTGTTATCGGAATTACGGCATTAATGGGTTCAATAACAAATGGAATTGGCATTAAGTTTTTTAGCCGAAAGCAAAAAGGACAATTTGTTGACCAATCTGCCAAAGTACAAACTGGTTGGAAAAGTGTCGGCGGAAACCAAGGAAAATAATATTGCTGTCCATGGCTAAAGGATCAACTATATCCAAATTAGAAAAGCGGAAGTTCACTAGACGCTAGGACGCTTGCGCTAGACACTCATCTAAGTTCAAAAAACTTATACTTTCTTTACTGTTTTAAAAAAACGATCTCAATGCTGAGATCGTTTTTCTTATTCTTTATAGTTCTTACTGTTCATCAAAAATTCTGCTTCTGAACATAACACGAAATGTCCTGGACGCACCTCGCGCATTTCCACTTTCTCTTTTTCAGAATAGCTGTGTGAACTTGGATCGTATGAGTGACGATGACGAGTCCGCTCGGTTTCCGGATCTGGAAGTGGAATTGCTGATAATAATGATCGAGTATATGGATGTAATGGATTTTTATAAAGATCATCTGCAGGGGCTAATTCAACCAATTTCCCAAAATACATTACTCCAATCCGGTCACTTATATATTTAACCATTGATAAATCATGAGCAATAAAAAGATAAGTTAACCCTTTTTCACGTTGTAGCTTTTTCATTAAGTTTACAACTTGAGCTTGAATCGAAACATCTAGAGCTGAAATTGGTTCATCAGCAATGATGAATTCAGGTTGAACTGCTAATGCACGGGCGATTCCAATCCGCTGTCTTTGCCCACCTGAAAACTCATGGGGATAACGGTTGGCATGTTCCTTATTCAGTCCAACTGTGTCTAAGAGTTCATATACTCTTTCCATACGCTCTTTTTTACTACTTGCTAAACCATGAATATCTATACCTTCTGCAATAATATCAGCAACGGTCATCCGGGGATTTAAAGATGCATATGGATCTTGGAAAATCATTTGCATTTTACGATTAAAAATCTTCAAATCTTTAGTTGATTTTTTTCCGTGAACATCGACACCATTGAATAGAACTTGACCATCAGTTGCGTTATAAAGGCGGATAATCGAACGACCTGTTGTTGACTTTCCGCATCCCGATTCACCAACTAATCCAAGGGTTTCACCTCGATAAATGTCAAACGAAACATCATCCACCGCTTTTACAAGATTTGGTTTTCCAGCATTGAAATATTGCTTTAAATTTTTTATCTCCAGCAATTTATCGTTCATTTTACATTTCCTCCTCTACCATCATAGGTTTTTCAAAATTGGAGGACATAGGGCGAATCCTTGCTTTTACTGAAGCTGGCGGCTCAACTTTTGGTGCATCCGGGTGAAGCAACCATGTTTTTGCAAAATGAGTATCGGAAATTTGAAACATCGGTGGTTCCTCCTCAAAATCAATAGCAAGTGCGTATGCGTTTCTAGCTGCAAATGCATCACCCTTAGGAGGGTTGGTTAAATCTGGAGGAGTTCCTGGAATCGCAGCTAATTCAGTCTTTCCATCATTTTCCAAACTTGGCATTGACGCCAGAAGTCCCCAAGTGTATGGGTGTCTTGGGTCATAGAATATTTCATCCACAGTTCCCATTTCCACAATTTTTCCAGCATACATAACAATAACGCGGTCAGCTACATTGGCCACTACTCCAAGGTCATGGGTAATAAAGATAATGGATGTATCCATTTTATTTTGTAAATCCTTCATTAACTCTAGTATTTGCGCTTGAATCGTAACATCCAGAGCAGTTGTCGGTTCATCAGCAATGAGGAGCTTCGGATTAGCAGCTAGTGAAATAGCAATCATTACCCGCTGTCTCATACCGCCAGAAAATTCGTGAGGGTACTGATTGATCCGTTTTTCTGCCATTGGAATTCCAACTAATTCAAGCAACTCGATTGCTCGTTCTTTCGCTGCCGCAGTATTCATATTGTGATGTTTAATCATGACTTCCATAATCTGACGTCCAACCTTCATGGTTGGATTTAACGAAGTCATTGGATCTTGGAAAATCATACTTATTTCTTTTCCTCGTACTTTTTCCATTTGTTTATCCGTTTTTGGTACAAGATCGACACCATTAAATAATATCCTTCCACCCGTTATTTTACCTGGGGGCATAGGAATTAACTTCATTATTGTTTGAGTCATGACTGATTTTCCTGAACCTGATTCTCCAACAACTGCAAGCGTTTCACCCTTATAAAGATCGAAACTAACATTGCTTACAGCCTTTACATCTCCTCCATATGTGTGGAATGAGACTGATAAATCTTTTACTTCTAGAACTTTTTCCATTTTCTCACTCCCCCTATTTTCGTAGTCTTGGATCAAGCGCATCACGTAATCCATCCCCAATAACATTAAAAGCAAAAATTGTCATACAAATAAATGCTGCCGGGAAAAATAAACGCCATGGATAGTATCTAATTGCCGGGAGACCATCAGATGCCATCGTACCCCAACTGGCTAAAGGTGGAGTCAATCCAAGTCCAAGGAAGCTTAAAAATGCTTCAGTAAAGATAGCTGCAGGAACGGTTAGAGTCATTGTTACTAGAATAGGTCCCATTGTATTCGGTATTAAGTGTCTCCCCATAATTCTAAAAAGACCGGCACCTAAAGTTCGTGAAGCAAGAACGTATTCCTGATTTTTCAATGATAAAACCTGTCCACGAACGATTCTCGACATGTTTATCCAACCGGTAATAGTCATTGCTAAAATCATTGTTGAAAGATTTGAACCTAAAACAACCATTAATAGAATTACTAAAAGAAGATAAGGGATACCATATAGTACATCGGCTGTCCGCATCATAAATTCGTCGGTACGTCCACCTTTATAACCTGAGAATCCACCCCAAAAAACGCCTATTAATAAGTCCACGACCGCAGCAGTAACCCCGATAAACAGCGAGATACGAGCTCCTTCCCAGGTACGCGTAAATACATCTCGACCTAAATCATCGGTTCCAAACCAATGATCTGCTGAAGGTGCTTTATTGGTATTCATCAAATCATTTGTTCGGTAATCATAACCTGTCATATATGGACCAAAGATTGCCATGATTACAAGAATTACAAGAAGCACAATTCCAAACATAGCAAGCTTGTTTTTTCGAAAACGAATCGTTACATCTTTCCAAAATGAAAGACTTGGTTTATTAATTTTCTCAGCGTCAGAAGCATGATTTCCTACAATTTTAAATTTGTCTTTTGAAATAGGATGCATAACCTTACTCACCTTTCTTCCCGCCAGCTAGTTTTATACGAGGATCAACTAATCCATACGCAATGTCGACAAGGAGAATAGACACTAGCAAAATAATACTATAAAAAACTGTAACACCCATTATTACTGTGTAATCCCGGTTGGCAATACTTAATACGAAGTGAGAGCCAAGTCCAGGTATCCCAAAAATCTTTTCAATAACAAAGCTACCTGTAATAATCCCAGCAGATAGCGGTCCAATATAGGAAACTACCGGAAGAATAGCATTTCGGATTGTATGCTTAATGGTAATTACACCATAGCTTAAGCCTTTTGCTTTTGCCGTTTTAATATAATCATTGCTTAACACTTCTAACATACTTGATCTTGTTAATCGCGCTATAAACGCCAGTGGTGATGATGCTAGTGCGATTGCAGGAAGAACTGAATACATGAAACCTTCCCAACGTGCTATCGGAAACCAACCGAGCTTTAACGCAAGAAAATACTGCAACACTGTGGCCATAATAAATGAAGGGACGGAGATACCCATTACAGCAATAATCATTGCCCCATAGTCCTGCCATTTATTATGCTTAAGTGCAGCAATTACACCAAGAAGAATTCCAATTGATAGAGCAATAAAGATCGCTTCTAACCCTAGAATCATGGAAACTGGAAAACCATCGCTAATCAGGTCATTAACCGATCTTGCCTTGTATTTAAAGGAAGGACCAAAATCCCATTGTGCTACTTTTGCTAAATATTCACCATACTGAACATACCAAGATTGATCTAAGCCGTAATGCGCATTAAGATTTGCTTGGATTTCAGGAGGTAATTGTTTTTCTGAAGTAAACGGATTACCTGGTGCCATTCTCATTAAGAAAAACGTTGCTGATACGATTAAGAACAAAGAAATCACCATATACAGCAACCGTTTGCTTATATATTTCAACAATTTCCCCACCTCCATTTTTTTAAAAAATTTTTCAAATAAGTAAAGGAAGGTATATGGGGATATCCCCATATACCTTTTACCTGAAGGAATTAATCATTAGGCTCTTATATTTATTCGAAATAAGCCCATTTTAATTGAACATCTCCAAGTCCTGATACAACCACACCTTTTAGATTATCTGCTTGTACCCAAGCATCAGTGTAGAAGTAAATTGGTGCAACTGGCATTTCATCCATAAAGATTTTTTCAGCATCTTTTAACATTTGAATACGCTTGTCAGTGTCGCTTTCTTTTTGAGAATCAATCAAAAGCTTTTTAAAATCTGCGTTTTCCCATCTTGTATCATTGTTACCACCGTCTTTTTCACGGTAAAGCTCAAGGAAGTTAATAGCATCGTTAAAGTCACCTAACCAGCCCATACGTCCTACTTGATAATCTCCAGAATGTAATTTTTCAATATAAACAGCCCATTCTGCATTATCAAGTTTTACTTCAACACCCAATTCTTTTTTCCACATATCTTGAACAGCTTGAGCTATTTTTTGATGTGCTTCACTTGTGTTGTATGAAACTGTAATTGCTGGTAATTCCGATGCATCCTTAAGACCTAGCTCTTTTAACCCTTTTTCTAAAAATTCTTTAGCTTTTTTAACATCATTATCTTTGTAGTACCCTTTTTCGTTCTCCGGGAACATGGAAGGAGGTACAGCTGCCATCGCTGGAATTTGTCCACCTTGGGTAATATTGTCGACGATTCCTTGGCGATCAATCGCGTAAGAAAGTGCTTTTCGAATATTAACGTTGTTTAAAGGTGCCTTTTCAACGTTGAACTTGTACCAGTAAGTACCTGCGATAGCTTTAATTTGAAGCTTGTCATCCTGCTTTAAGTTTGGAAGGGCATCAGTTGGTAATGTGCCGAACGGAGCGCCTGCCCAGTCTAATTCACCATTATCAAACATAGAAAGTTCTGTATTTGCGTCATTGATAATGCTTACTTTAACATTTTCAAGATAAACAGAGTCTGCATCCCAATAGTCTTTGTTCTTTTCAAGAACGATCGTGTCACTATGTTTCCACTCAGTCATTTTGAATGGACCATTGGAAATGTAATTATCCCCAGCATCTGTATACCAATTCGGATTGGCTTGAGCATTTTTGCTATTTACCGGGAAGTAGGTGTAGAAAGCAGTAAGCTCAAGGAAATATGGAGTTGGATTCTCAAGAGTTACTTCCAGTGTTTTTTCGTCAACTGCTTTTACACCAATTGTATCAGCTGCAGCAGTACCTTCATTAACGGCTTGAGCACCCTTAATATAATATAATTGGTAAGCGTATTGTGATTCGTTAGCTGGATCTAGTGCCCATTTCCATGCGTAGACGAAGTCTTCTGCAGTAACAGGGTCACCGTTTGTCCATTTCGCATCACGGAGTTTAAACGTATAAGTAATTAAATCATCAGAAGTAGTAATTTTCTCAGCCATGGCTGGTTGTGGTTTACCTTCATCGTCAATTCTAGTAAGTCCTTCAAAAGTTTGAAGTAAAATACTACCTGAAGTTGAGTCATTCGCCAAACCTGGGTTCAGTGAGAATGGTTCTGAAGCAATGTTTAATCGCATTTCTTGTGCAACATCTGGGTTCGGACCATTAGCAGGTTCTTTTTTATCGTCATCTGTCTTATCCTTACCCCCACATGCTACTAGAAACATACTAAGTACTAATAACATACTAAAAAAGACCAATAATCTTTTTTTCACGTTTTGACCCCCTATTTTTATTTTTTTCAAACGGTTCTTAACAATGTCCCTTCTCCTGTGTACACCTGTACGCCTTAAGTATATTTATATAATAATCTGTCAATTTGTGTCGAAAAAGAGACAATAAAAAATAAGTTTATATTCGACAATAACAAGGACGTCTTCTTACCACAAAAATTTATAAGTTGACTGCCTCATAAAACTAGAAATAATAAACTCATTTTTCAATTAAACCTTAATATGTACAGTTTTATACAGAATATGCGACATGTCTTCAAGAAGCCATTTGTTAGATTAATTATAAATAGTTCGATTTATGATTGCAAGAGCGTTTTGTGACGGTATTCGCTTTTATTCTACAAAAAGCTAAAAAAATAAAAGAATAAACAACAATTTTCGACACTCATAATTATTATTCTAAAATTGAATTTCACAACCATTTTGTCCTTTTATCCAAAAGGTAGATGAGTTTCATTAGGAATTTGCCTCTATTGATTTTTTGTATATATTGTTATAATTAAAGGCAAGAATAGGCAAAAAACCAATCTTTCTTATTAATAAGAAAGATTGGCTTTTATTGTAAAAAGGAGGATTACATAATGAAAACCATTTTTTCTGGTATTCAACCAAGTGGTACAATTACCCTTGGTAACTATATTGGAGCAATGAAACAGTTTGTTGAGCTACAAGATGAGTACAATTGTTATTTTTGTATCGTAGATCAACATGCCATTACCGTTCCACAAGATCGATTAACATTACGAAATAACATCCGGAGCTTAGCTGCATTATATCTGGCAGTTGGGATTAATCCGGAAAAGGCAACTTTATTTATTCAATCAGAGGTTCCAGCACATGCTCAGGCTGGGTGGATGATGCAATGTATTGCCTACATAGGTGAGTTAGAAAGAATGACTCAATTCAAGGATAAATCAGTAGGGAAAGAAGCAGTAGCTTCAGCACTTCTTACATACCCTCCTTTAATGGCTGCAGATATTTTACTTTACAATGCTGACCTTGTCCCTGTTGGAGAAGATCAAAAGCAGCACCTTGAATTAACTAGAGATTTGGCTGAAAGATTTAACAAGAAATACAATGAAATTTTCACCATTCCAGATGTGCGACTACCAAAAGTTGGCGCTAGAGTTATGTCTTTACAAGAGCCAAATAAAAAAATGAGTAAATCTGATTCAAATAAGAAAGCAACAATTACCTTACTTGATGAACCTAAGCAGATTGAAAAGAAAATTAAGAGTGCAGTAACAGACTCTGAGGGTATTGTAAAATACGATAAAGAAAACAAAGCAGGAATTTCTAACCTATTATCTATCTACTCTATTCTTTCAAAACGTTCTATTGCAGATATAGAGCAACAATACGAAGGAAAAGGATATGGTGACTTTAAAGCAGATTTAGCTGAAGTAGTTATTCGAGAAATCGAACCGATTCAACGTAAGTACCACGAGTTAATGGAATCACCTGAGCTTGATCGTATTTTGGATCAAGGGGCCGAAAAAGCCAATATAGTTGCTGGAAAAATGGTTAAAAAAATGGAAAATGCCATGGGACTAGGTCGTAAACGTAAGTAAAAAAATGAGGAGCTGTCACCACAGCTCCTCAATTTACTTTAGGGCCATGTTCCATTTCCCAAAGTTTTTCGAAAAATGATTGACCCTTTATGATATTTTCGCAGAAATTCTTATGTTTGTTTGTCCATCCATACTGGATTTCTTCAAAAAGTTGAAGCCATGCATCCTCAAAACTAAGGTTTTGAATATGTTCATATCTCTCTGGGCTCCATTCAGTAAACCAGTAACGAATTTCAGCTACATTACTGGATGAATGCAACTGATCTATTGCCATAAAAAGTAATTGTTTTAGCTGCCTTTCTTTTCTAGTCAAGCCTCTCATTAATTCGGGATTGGGCGACAAAATATGAAAATCCTTTTTATCAGCTTGTGAATCATAGTTATAATTTATTGTCTCAGTAGTTTCCAACATTTCAAAGACAAGCTGTTCTTGCCTTGGAATAAGCCGACTTTTTCTAATTGGTATATTGTATCCCATGGTGTCAATTGCCAAAATCCCTGAACCATCTGAAATAATTACGCAGTGGTCAAGTTGAACGCGCTCATGATTTTTCCGTAAATATGCTTTTTGGTGGACATCAGCAAGAAGCTGTTGCGGTAATTCCGCTAGGTCGTTTTCAATACAATTAAAAAGTACAGAATTGATTTTCAGCAATGGAACTTGGTCAAGTAACTCCACTCCATCATCTTTTCGCCACTCATGAAAATGACAAATATTATAACCGTTTTCTTCTCCTTCGAACCAGTTCACCCATACATCATGAAGATATAACATCAATTAATCCCTCACTTCAAGAAACTGTTTATTTGTCATACAGTATGGGCAGCAAACAGTTAAATTATTCCTTAATTTCTAAGAGTTAGTAAATTCATTTTTTGAATACTTTTTGGACCACGGAATCCCCCTCAAATCTCCTTCTGGATTTGTCCATTAATTAACTATATGTAATATGAGATTTGCATTAAGATATGATCCAAGAACAAAGCCGCTACTTGGGGGGGTTTTTTATTTGTTGTGTCCGTAGTTGGGAGATCTTTGGACATGGGTGTGCTAAAAAGCGGGGTTGTGTCCGAAGTCTGTGTATCTTCGGACACGAAACAACCAAATAGGCTCTCCTGTGTCCGAAGTCTTGGCATCTTCGGACACGAAACAACCAAATAGGCTCTTTTGTGTCCGAAGTCTGGGCATCTTCGGACACGAAACAACCAAATAGGCTCTATTGTGTCCGAAGTTGGGGGATCTTCGGACACCAAACAACCAAATAGGCTCTCTTGTGTCCGAAGTTGAGGGATCTTCGGACACCAAACAACCAAATAGGCTCTCCCTTGTCCGAAGTCTTGGCATCTTCGGACACCGGACAACCAAATAAGCTCTATTGTGTCCGAAGTTTGGGAATCTTCGGACACCAAACAACCAAATAGGCTCTCCTGTGTCCGAAGTCTGGGCATCTTCGGACACGAAACAACCAAATAGGCTCTTTTGTGTCCGAAGTTTGGCCATCTTCGGACACCAAACTACCAAATAGGCTCTCCCTTGTCCGAAGTCTGGGCATCTTCGGACACGAAACAACCAAATAGGCTCTCCCTTGTCCGAAGTCTGGGCATCTTCGGACACCGGACAACCAAAAAGACCCGCTTGTGTCCGAAGTCGCGTAATCTTCAGACACAACAAATCTATTTTTTATCGCTTGTGTCCGAAGTCAAGATTTCTTCGACCTCAAGAAGTCTTGAAACAAGAAAAAACATGGGGAATTCTTATGCGAATACCCATGCTTTTTCTTGTGATATTTCATTTCTTTTTCCTTTTTGGACCTCAAAAGAGAACCCGTTAGAATAAACTCGTCAACCCGTCTAAGTCAACCCGTTCTAAAAATAAAACTTTTAATCGTATATATTACCCTTGGTATTTTTTAAATACGATGGTTGCATTATGACCACCAAAGCCTAGAGAATTACTCATAGCAGCGGTAATTTCTTTTTGACGTGCTTGATTTGGTATATAATCCAGATCACATTCTGGGTCTGGAGTTTCTAAATTAATAGTAGGTGGCAGAATTCCCTCTTTAATTGCTAATACAGTGAAGATTGCTTCCACTCCACCTGCAGCACCTAGTAAATGACCTGTCATTGATTTTGTTGAACTAACGGGAACTTTATAAGCATTATCTCCGAAAACCTCTTTAATTGCCGCTGTTTCATATTTATCGTTGTAACCTGTGCTCGTTCCATGAGCATTAACATAATCTATATCTTCAGGTGCTAGTCCACCATCAGCGATGGCCATTTTCATAGCACGTGCACCGCCTTCGCCTCCTGGTGCTGGTGCAGTAATATGGTAAGCATCACCTGTTGCTCCGTAACCAACCATTTCTGCATAAATTTTTGCTCCACGGGCTAAAGCGTGTTCAAGCTCCTCTAATACGACAATCCCTGAACCCTCACCGATTACAAAACCATCACGATTTTTATCAAAAGGACGACTTGCTAAATTTGGATCTGGATTTGTTGAAAGTGCTGTATTCGCACAAAAGCCAGCTACAGACATTCTCGTAATTGGCGCTTCTGCTCCACCAGTTACCATTACATCAGCATCACCGCGTTGGATAACTTTAAAAGCATCCCCAATGGAGTTAGTTCCTGTGGCACATGCTGTTACTGTACAAGAGTTAATTCCTTTTGCACCTAACATGATTGATACTTGACCTGCAGCCATATCAGGAATCATCATTGGAACAAAAAATGGACTTACTCTTTTGTAACCTCTATTCAAAAATGTTTCAAACTGGTTTTCGAATGTTTCCATACCGCCAATACCAGAACCAATCCATACTCCTACTCGAGCGGCATTTTCATCATTAATAGTTAAATCGGCATCTTTGACAGCCATTGTGGCAGCAGCTATTGCATAGTGGGTAAATTTATCCATTTTTCTTGCTTCTTTTCTCTCAACATAAGCTTCAATATTGAAATCTTTTAATTCTCCAGCTACTTTTGCGGGAAAATCATCTGGGTTAAGTCTTGTTAATGGACCTACTCCTGTAACTCCATTAATAATATTTTGCCATGATGTTTCTACATCATTCCCTACTGGTGTAACCGCTCCAATACCTGTAACAACAACTCTACGTTTTTGCATTCTTGCATCTCCTTTTCTATGTCTATTGCCATATATTTTTCTGCGAATGGTTTAAGTTATTTTCCCCAACGTAAAGCAATAGCTCCCCAGGTTAATCCCCCACCAAAGCCTACCATAACGAGTAGGTCATCATCCTTAATCTTTCCTGCCTCAACTTCTTCTGCAAGCGAAATCGGGATTGAAGCGGCAGATGTATTTCCATATTTATGGACAGTTTTAGACATTTTTTCTACAGGAAGCTCTAAACGTTGTCGAGATGCTTCCATGATACGAATATTTGCTTGATGTGGAAGTAGTAAATCTACATCTTCTTTAGCAAGACCTGCTTTTTCGATAACGTTTATGGCACTTTCTCCCATTTGGCGAACGGCAAATTTGAATACCTCTCGGCCATTCATGATAATAAAATCTTCTTGGTATAAATGTTTGCCGCCCGATCCATCAGCACCTAATTCAAAGGACAATATTCCTCTGCCTTCGGAAACAGGACCCATGACAACTGCTCCAGCGCCATCCCCAAATAATACAGCGGTATTACGATCATTCCAATCAATAATTTTTGATAGTTTCTCCACACCTACAACTAAAACATTCTTGTATACGCCACTTTCGATAAACTGTTTTGCTGTTACTACCCCGTACATAAATCCTGAACATGCAGCACTAATATCCATAGCAGCAGCTTTTTTAGCTCCTAACTTTTCTTGCAAGATGCAGGACACCGTTGGAAATGGTTGATCAGGAGTTACTGTCGCAACAAGAATTAAATCAATCTCCTCTGGAGAAATATTTGCGTTCTGTACCGCTTTTAAGGCAGCTTCATATCCTAAATCCGAAGTATCCATCGAATCGTCAGCAATTCTCCGTTCTTCAATTCCGGTCATCGTCCTAATCCATTCATCATTTGTATCCATTTTTTGCTCAAGCTCTTTATTAGTCACAATTCTTTCCGGCAAGTAACGGCCTACCCCTATTATCCCTGCGTTCATGGAAACAACTCCTTTTGTTTTTTTAGCAAAATAACTTATCTTATATAATATTTGTTATTATCAATTATTATGACTTGGTACTAATTTTTATCAACTAATTTTATCAAATAAATTACTAATATTGCAACAATTAACTTAGATTATCAATAATCGCTATAGGAAAACTATTCTTCACTTCCAATCACTCGAGATAACCCCTTAATATCCTGTTATTTCGCATTTCTTCAGCATTTGACCATACAAAGCTAGAACTTATTCATATTTTATAATAACAAAGCCATTTATGAGGAGGAGATTTTTTATGAGAAATAACGATTTTTTTGATAGCTTTATGTTTGGAAAAAAAGAAGCCAGACACGCTGTACCTGAAAAGCAATCCTTATCAGTAAAAACCATCGAAAAGTATTTTGAAAATGTGAATATCGATGAGCTTGCTAATAAAATCGATGCTTTGATGTCCACTGCTGAACAACTAAAACCCTATTTCAACCAAATCAGTCCCCTATTCAAACAATTTATAAGTAAAAAATAAAGAAATCCATCAGTGGTATTAGGCAGTATCACTGATGGATTTCCTTATTTTTCGCTAGGGAGTTTACCCGTATCAATATAGGTTTGTATATAAGCTTTCATTTCGTCTTTAAATTGATAATCCACTGCTGGACTAAATTCTCCAAGAGTAATGACACCATCCTGAAAATCGTAATATAGGTTACCCTTTTTTAACTTTCCTTGGCTGAACTTTTCTGCAACAATTTCATAGAGCTTATCGACATGCTGAACAGTACTTGTTAAAACAGTCGATTTGCCTAAGTCCGATTGGTCAGTAACAAATCCAATAGCGAATTTTTCATATTCCTTTACTTTTTCAATTACCGGAACATTAAAACCATCACCTGCAGGATAGAAAACATCGGTTTGATTTGCCAGCATTTCATCAAGTTGGAGTAACGCTTTACTATCATCGTCCCAATGTCCAACATATTTTATCGTAACTTCAACGTCCTTATTTTCATATAGCGCGCCATCATAGAAGCCTTCTACTTCTGGCTGCCACTCAAACGCTGCAATAACGCCAATATTGTTCGTTTTCGTCATATGTCCAGCCACCATGCCACCAAAATAACCCATTGCATAGGCATTAAAGTTTAAACTAGTGGTATTCTTTTGCCTGGCATCTCCATTAAAACTAACAAAATGAATATGGGGGTATTGTTCAGCTATTTGATTAAAAAAGTCAGCATACTCACTTCCATGACCAAAAACTAGATTTACATCATTTTGATCAAATTCCTTTACTGCAAGTTCAACGATTCGTTGTGAGTTAACGCCTTCTTTGTAGAAAACATCCACATTAAACCGAGATTGAATCTTTAACATTCCTTGATAGCCTTGGGTTCCCCAGACCTGGTCGTTAACAGTATCAGGAACAAGCAGACCTACCTTAGTTATTTTTCCTGAATCTTCACTTTTTCCACACCCAACCAGTAAAAGCAGGGAAAAAAGAATCACTCCGAAACGCTTCAAGATCAATGGCAACTCCTTTTTTTCGCTCGATCAATAAATAATGTTCGTTCATAAACAATCAACATCCATTTGAAAGCGGTTTATTAAATAAGTAATATTATTGTGTATTTTATGGTATAAGGTCTTCTTCTACATTGTTTAAAAGCTGTCACAGTCACATCTCTTAACCACTTATCATTGTACTCTTAAGGGTTAAATATTAAAAGGATTTTGTTATCATTCCTTTAAAATTCTTCCAATATTCTCTGTAAATGCTTTTTTTGTTTTGTTAAGGCCTGAACATAGCCGATGCTTTCCCTTACCTCATACTTGGCGATATCTATGATTGGTTTTATTGTTTTGTTGCTTCTCATATATTTCTCGGTGCTAATATCCAGAAACTCCGCACATTTTCTCCACTGGTTCTGACTTGTGCTTGTGAAACGACAAATTGTGTTCTTCTGACCTTCAACAATCTTGACGATTTCGATAATGGCGTCCTCAACAAAGAGAGCATCTTCAGTATATTCATGGTCATTCACCTGGAGTTCGACCTCATTTTGCCCACGAACCTCCTCAAGAAGGGCATGGTGAAATAGATAATCCTCTGACTGCCATGGCCCATACAAAGTTGGCAAATAAATCGTTGTATTTGGAATGAAACTGCTTTGAAGTTCCTGACACATCGTGTTATAAATATTTTTCAAACCCTCTCCTTTGAGTGTACTTTCTTCCCTTTCCAGAAATTGCACAGGTAATAAAAAAAGGACTTCCAGATCCCCTGTTTCGCATGTTTTAAGAGCATCTAATATGACCTGGTCCAATTCCGAATGTATATTTGACGATTCCCCTTTAAGATAGAAATCATAGAAAGAAAGGACAATCAATAATTTCTCGTTAGCATAAGACCATGTGTCCAGTGATTTTTCCAATGAACACTCGGTGAAATTGGAATTTCTCCCTACCAATAACCTTTTATTTTCTAAAAATAAATCGTCAACCTGCTGGGTATTCATCGTGCAAACTTGGATTCCTTTTTCCAAAAATGCTTCACAAAGCGAAAAGCCTAAAAATTCATATCCACCAAAGATTATAACCTTGTCCATTCCCACACCTCCCTGAACAATCATCATTGTATCCTATGCACAGCGAGAAGTGTTTATCCCTAATTTTTCCAGTAAGTCCAATCATTCGACTTACCCCCATATTCTATTCTTCATCCAACTCGCTTCCCTACAAGGTATGTTCATAGCTTTTAATAAAACTTACAAGCGATTGATTAAGTTGTTGCATTTTCTCAGGAAGTACATAAGAAATAGAAATAGTTTTTCCTTCTTGTTTCAATTGAGCCGACCATTCACTTAAATAACTCGTTTCACGGTAAGAATGGTTTCTTGTTAAAATTCGAATAATTTTTATCGGGATATCCTGAGTGAACTTTATTTTAGCAGCATGATGCTGAATGTGATTTTCAACTTCTTTCCAACTTAGGTCATAGGCTAAAGCAAACTCCCTGATAAATTTCTTGTAAAAAAATTTTTGATCCTTTTCGTAATTAAGCTTATTTTCCAAGGAAAGGATAGGATTAATTAATACGATTGAGCGCAACTTATCCGGCATTTCTGCCACTAATTTCATGGCTACAAGCGCTCCCATACCTTCCGCTAACAGGTGAATTTTACCATTTAAAATTTCGTTTCTAATCATGTTTTCATATAATTGTTTTGCCAGCTTTGCTGCTTGATCACTTCCCCAATTTTCCCCATATAAATTGGAATAGAAGACTGTATAACCAATTTCCTTTAAATGATTTAATAATGCCAACTTACCCTCATTTTGAGTCCAAAAACTATGGTCCTTTTCAACAAAGTTTCGTTCATCTCCAATAATTAGAATCCCGAAACCTGTAGGTTGGGCAGGATAATGAACAACATTCCACTCTTTATCCAATTGAAAGTTCCGGTATTCCATTAATAAAACCCCTTTTCCGGTATTGGTACATAATAATGTATGATTAATCTCTTAATATGAAAGGGAGGATAGCCTAATTCCCGTTTTGTTTTGTCATACTTAAGGGCAATTTTTTCATTAATCTGAGAATGATGTCGTTAACAGTCGAGCTTACAAAAAAATTGCTTTTATTATGTTAGATGGATATGGTAAGATTGTAGAAGGATTAATATAGTAAGAGGTGAAATCGGTGAAATATTTTTGGACTTTTTTCTGGACATTCCTTTTAGTACAAATGTTAACGTATGTTGCTACATCTATGATTGGGGCAGAATTTGATTATAAAATTGCCGCTATTATATCTGTTCCAACAACAATATTAATTTATCTTGTTCCATTTATTCTTCCAAATGACCCAGCTGGTCACAAAGAAGCACATTAATTATCAGGTAAGCCACGAAAATACATATCCTGATAACCAAAAAGCTGACTCACACTTATGAGTCAGCTTTTTACATTCTTTTACTTAATTTCGATGTCTAGATTATCATTTTTCGTGACAATCACAGCTTGAGTTTGCGGGTTTAATTGTCCGGAAATAATTTTCTTGGCGAGCTTCGTTTCCACTTCACGCTGGATAAATCGCTTCAATGGTCGCGCACCGTATACAGGATCAAAGGCATTTTCAGCAATAAATGATTTTGCCTCATCAGAGATTTTCAAGTTAATTTGTTGCTGCGATAAGCGATCCTGCAACTCATCTACCAATTTTGAGACAATTCCTTTTACTTCTGTTAATCCTAATGGTTTAAACAACAATATCTCATCAACCCGATTAAGAAATTCTGGACGGAAATGGTTTCTCAAAGATGATAGCACTTTTTCTCTTGTCTCCGTGGAGATATCTCCAGTTTTCAGTGTTTCATCAATTAACAAATGGGAACCCAAATTACTGGTCATAATAATCACTGTATTTTTAAAATCAACCGTCCGCCCTTGTGAATCAGTTATTCTTCCATCATCAAGCATTTGTAAGAGAATATTAAATACTTCAGGATGTGCTTTTTCAATTTCGTCTAACAATATTACTGAATATGGCTTACGGCGAACAGCTTCGGTCAATTGTCCCCCTTCTTCGTAGCCTACATATCCAGGAGGTGCACCAATAAGTCTTGAAACAGCGTGCTTTTCCATATACTCTGACATATCAATTCGGATAATTTGTTCTTCACTGTCAAATAAAGCCTGTGCTAGCGTTTTGGCTAATTCGGTTTTCCCGACTCCTGTAGGACCAAGGAAGATAAATGAACCAATTGGTCTATTAGGGTCTTTAATACCTGCCCTAGCTCTTAATACGGCATTTGCTACTAGCTCAACAGCTTCATCCTGCCCAATAACCCGTTCATGGAGAATACTTTCGAGACGTAACAACTTTTCTCGTTCACCCTCAACTAGCTTTTGGATTGGAATTCCCGTCCAACGGGCTACAATCGCCGCAATTTCTTCTTCGGTAACTTCTTCTCTCAATAGTCTTTCATCTTGATGATCACTAATTTGATTTTCTAATTGTTTTAATTCTTTCTCAAGTTGCGGGATTTTCCCATGGCGTAATTCAGCTGCCTTATTTAAATTATAATTGTTTTCGGCATCTTCAAGCTCTCTTCTAAGTTTTTCAATATTTGCTCGTTTATCACGAAGCTCTTGAATACTGTCTTTCTCAATTTGCCATCTCGCCCGCATGGTATTTGCTTGGTCCTTTAATTCAGACAATTCTTTCTTAAGGATCTCTAAACGTTGTTGACTTTGAACATCCGTTTCCTTTTGAAGCGCAGCTTCTTCAATCTCTAATCTCATGACCTTCCGTGTTACTTCATCTAGTTCGGTTGGCATTGAATCTATCTCAGTCCGAATCATCGCGCAAGCTTCATCCATAAGGTCAATCGCTTTATCTGGAAGGAAACGATCGGTAATATAGCGATCTGATAAAGTGGCTGCTGCTACCAAGGCCCGGTCATGAATATTGACTCCATGGTGAATTTCAAATCTTTCTTTTAAGCCACGCAGGATTGAAATGGTATTCTCGACATCTGGCTCTTGAACGAGTACTTGTTGAAACCGGCGTTCTAACGCTGGATCCTTTTCAATGTATTTCCGATGTTCATCAAGAGTTGTAGCACCAATACAATGAAGCTCTCCTCGTGCTAGCATTGGTTTTAGCATGTTACCAGCATCCATCGCCCCTTCTGTCTTTCCTGCTCCAACTATCGTATGAAGTTCGTCAATAAAAAGTAAAATATTCCCTTCACTCTTCTTCACTTCACTTAGTACAGCTTTTAATCTTTCTTCAAATTCGCCTCGAAATTTTGCCCCTGCTATTAAAGAGCCAATATCAAGTGAGAAAATTGTTTTGTTTTTTAGGCCTTCGGGAACATCTTTGCGAACAATACGTTGAGCAAGACCCTCAACAATCGCTGTTTTTCCTACTCCAGGCTCTCCGATGAGGACAGGATTATTTTTTGTTTTTCGAGATAGTATTCTGATAACATGACGAATCTCACTGTCACGACCAATTACAGGGTCAAGTTTCCCTGATTTTACTTCTTCAACTAAATTACGACCATATTTTTTTAAAGCATCATAAGTTGCTTCTGGATTTTGTGAAGTCACCCTTTGATTCCCCCTAATCTCTTTTATAGCTGTTAATATCTTTTCCTTTGTAACTCCCAGCCCTTTTAAAATTTTGCCTACTTCTGATTGGGCCTCTATTGCTGCGAGTAATAAATGCTCAATTGATAAGTATTCATCCTTCAAGTGCTCCATTTCTGACTCTGCGTTAGTCATTACTCGCTGTAGATTAGCTGTAATATATAGATTACCTTGAGCAGTCCCAGTTAGAGTGACCCTTGGTTTTTTTTCTAATGCAGTCTGTAATTGACGCGAAAATGTATCCGATGAACATCGTAACTTTTCTAAAACAGATAATACTAAGTTGTTTTCTTGCTCAAGAATGACCAAAAATAAATGAATATCATCTACTTCTTGATGTTCATTTTTGAGGGCAAGTGATTGGGCTGACAGAAATGCTTCTTGAACTCGCTCTGTCATTTTATTAAAATCCATGTCAAAATTCCTCCTTATCTGACCTATTTTGACCTTTAATCATATTATATTCCTTTTTTGCAGTAAATAAAAGCCATCCGCATGCGGATGGCTAAAGATTTTTTATTCGTTTCTGTAAGATGGTTTGGCTTATGGTTTTCTAGCGTATGACCAAAGTCGGTTGTGATTGGAAGTTTCAGGAAAGGCATCCCCAGCTTTTAATCTAAGTACTTTCGGGTTATTAACTGTACTTCCTGTTTCGCCTATTTCAATATACACACCATTATTCGGAGCTTTTTGACCAGGGCGAAATTGTCTATTTTGACCCATAATGCATTCCTCCTCGGCATTTTTATCATAACAATAATCTCTTTTGTTAATTTGTCCATTACTAAGTTTTTTTATCAAAAAAAAAGCGTCTCTTCTTTTAAGAAGAGACGCTTTTCGATTTATTTTAAAATTTCTACTAGTAGGGCTTTTTGAGCGTGTAGACGATTACCGGCTTCTTCAAATACTGCAGAATTTGGTCCATCAATTACGCTTGCTGCCACTTCTTCACCTCTGTGAGCAGGTAAGCAATGCAAGAACATATAATCAGGTTTCGCATGTGATACTAGAGCATCATCTACTTGGTAACCTTTAAAAGCCTTAAGTCTGATTTCATTTTCTTGCTCTTGACCCATGCTAGTCCAGACATCTGTATAAACCACATCAGCGTCAGTTATTGCTTTAATTGGATCTTCAGTAATTTCCACAGTAGCTCCTGTTTCAGCAGCAAAACCTACCACAGCTTTTGTGATAGCCTCATTTGGTTGGTAACCTTTTGGCGAAGCAATGGAAATATCCATCCCCATTTTAGAACAAGCGATCATTAATGAATGGGCAACATTATTGCCATCACCAATGTAGGCTAACTTCAATCCTTTTAGGGTGCCTTTTTGTTCATATACAGTCTGTAGGTCAGCCAATGCCTGACATGGGTGATAAAGATCAGTAAGTCCATTAATTACCGGAATCGTTGCATGTTCTGCTAATTCCTCGATAATTGAATGCGAAAAAGTACGAATCATAATCGCATCCACATAATGTGAGAGCACTTTAGCGGTGTCAGAGATTGGTTCTCCTCTGCCAATTTGCATGTCATTACTTGTCATGTATATTGCATGGCCACCTAATTGAAGCATACCTGCTTCAAAAGAGACTCTAGTCCTTGTTGAGGCCTTTTCAAAAATCATTCCTAAAATTTTTCCTTCAAGTGGCTTTCCATGGTCAGAACCAGCGAGTTTTTCTTTTTTTAGTTCAACCGCTTTATCCAATAATGATTGAATAGTCTCCGAAGAAAAATCCAATAATGTCAAAAAATCATTACCTTTTAACTTTGCATAACTTACTTCCGTCTGGATCATCCTACGGTCACGTCCTTATTTATAATTTGATGCCAATAATTAATCGATTGAACATTCCAGTCATCAACAGAAATTGCTGTAAGAAATGCCACTAAGGTTTCTTTTTCTGTAAATGTTGGAATTCTGTTTCTCGTTGCATTTTGTCTAGCGATGATATCTTCCTCGCCTTTTTGTGAGTTAAAAAAGCCGATGGTACTTTTATCCTTTAATGCTAGCTCAAAAAGATCAGTTTGAACAATTTCAATATTGGCCTGATTCGCTAATGAGCGTAATCCAGAAATCTCTTCTAAATGACTGCATATTAGCTTTCCAGCAGTTATCTTTTTACTAACAGTAGCATGAAGCCATTTAGCAAGTGCTTCTTCATAGTTCATAGCAATGCTGATGCCTTCACCGGTTGATTTCATTTCCGGACCAACCTTAGAGTCCAATCCTCTTAATGCATAATTTGAAAAGACTGGATACTTAATTGTTGTGAACGGCAAAGTAATTGGTTGAGCTAATTCTGGGCTATTCGACAATAATAATTTCCCAAGCAATATTTTTGTTGCTATTTTAACTAATGGTTGCCCGGTTACTTTACTAACAATAGGAACAGTCCGACTTGCTCGCGGATTCACTTCCAAAACTAGAACTTTTTCTCCATCAACAATAAATTGGATATTCATTAAGCCTTTGTAATGAAGTTGTCGCACTATTTTTCTTGCATAAGAAAGCATGAGCTGTTCTACTTCTTTAGAGAAACTACGGGCAGGTAAGATAGTCATGCTATCCCCTGAATGAACTCCAGTTTTCTCAATGTGTTCAACAATAGTAGGAACAAAAATGTTTTCACCATCAGCTGCTAAATCTAACTCAGCTTCTTGGGCGTAAATATATTGGTCAACTAAAATTGGATAGACGATACTACCAGATAAGATGGTTTTATCCAATTCCTGCTGATTTTTAATGACTTCCATACCCTTCCCGCCAATGACATAGGACGGTCTAAGTAATATTGGAAAACCGATGTTTTGTACTGCTTCCTGCAATTCAGTTTTATTATTGGCAATATCACCTCGAACACGAGGAATTTCTAAATGATCAAGAAGTCCATAGAAACGTTCACGGTCTTCTAAAAAGTCAATCATCTCTGAGCTTGTTCCCAACAAGTTTAGGCCATATTCCTCTAATTCTTTAGCTAAATTTAACGAAGTTTGCCCTCCCAACTGAACAATTACATCGGTAATTCCTTCGGATTCAACGACATTAAGAATTGATTCAATTGTTAATGGTTCAAAATAAAGCTTATCTGCTGTTGCAAAATCAGTACTTACCGTTTCTGGATTGTTATTAATCATGATTGTTTCGATATTTTCTTCTCTTAATGCCAGCACACCATGAACGGAGCAATAATCAAACTCAATTCCTTGCCCAATTCGAATCGGTCCACTCCCAATAATTAAAACCTTTTGAACATTTGATGCGGTCTGTTCGTTTTCGCCAGTGTAGCTAGAATAATAATAGTTTGAAACCGAATGGAATTCGGCGGCACAGGTATCAACCATCTTGTAAGCTGGAAGAATCCCTACCTCTTTTCTTAATATTCTAACATCATTTTCACTAGTTTTCCACAGCCTGGCTAAGTAACGGTCGCTAAAACCTTTTTTCTTATAGAGCTGAAGTGCTTCTTTGGTAATAGATTGATAACTTGTTTGAGAGATTTCCTTTTCAAGCCCAATCAGCTTTTTAAAGCGAGTTAAATAGAACAAATCAATTTTGGTTTCTGCATGCAATTCCGAAACAGTAATTCCGCGACGCAGAAGTTCAAAAATGACAAATAATCTTTCATCGGTTTGCCCTAGCATCATTTTCTTTAATTCTGTGATTGATTTTTCGTTAAGGATTGGTAACTCTAAATCATTATTATCGATTTCTAATGAATGAATTGCTTTGAAAAGTGAACGTTCAAAATCACGATCGATTCCCATTACTTCTCCTGTTGCTTTCATCTGGGTTCCAAGCTTACGGTCAACCAGTGGGAATTTATCAAAAGCCCATTTAGGGAATTTTACAACTATATAGTCAAGCGCTGGCTCAAAACTAGCAAAAGTCTCACCGGTAACTGGGTTGATTAACTCAGATAATGAGTAACCAACCGCTAACTTTGCGGCCATACGAGCAATTGGGTATCCTGTTGCTTTTGAAGCAAGTGCTGAAGAACGACTTACCCTTGGATTTACCTCAATCAAATAATACTGTTTACTATTTGGATCTAAAGCAAATTGAATATTGCAACCGCCAATAATTTTTAAAGCAGAAATGATTTTGATTGAAGCAGAACGTAACATTTGATATTCATCATCAGTTAATGTTTGTGATGGAGCTACAACAATCGAATCACCGGTATGGATTCCAACTGGATCGATGTTTTCCATATTACAAACTGTAATACAAGTATTCATCGAATCTCTCATCACTTCATATTCTACCTCTTTAAAGCCGGCAATGCTTTTTTCAACTAAACATTGACCAATAGCACTTTCCTTTAAACCACTCGTTACTAGAGTTAGCAGTTCTTCGTGATTATTAGCAATTCCGCCACCTGTACCACCAAGTGTGTATGCAGGTCGGATAATAATTGGAAAACCAATTTGCTTGGAAAAATCAACGGCTTCTTCCTGAGTATGAACAATGGTACTGTCAGGAACTGGCTCACCTAGCTCATTCATCAAAGAACGAAATGCTTCACGATCCTCACCTTTTTTTATCGAATCAATTGAAGTGCCAAGTAGCTTTACTCCGTATTTTTCGATGATACCTGCTTCACTTAAACGAAACGCTAAGTTTAACCCTACTTGGCCACCGATTGTTGCAAGCATTCCATCTGGGCGTTCTTTGGCAATAATCTTTTCTAGGCTTTCTATTGTCAACGGCTCAAAATAAACTGAGTCCGCACAAAATTCATCCGTCATAATCGTAGCAGGATTGTTATTGACTAAAATAACTCTATATCCTTCTTCTTTCAGCGCCATACACGCTTGAGTTCCTGCATAATCAAATTCTGCTGCCTGGCCAATTACGATTGGACCTGATCCAATTACCAGTATTGACTTTATACTTGTATCTTTAGGCATAAGTTGCAACTCTCCCGATATTCGCTTTAACTAAATTGATAAATTCATCAAAGATGTACTCACTTTCGCTAGGTCCTGGATTAGCCTCAGGATGAAATTGAACAGTTCGAAGCGGTAGCGAATCATGAATCATGCCTTCGATAGAATGATCATGAAGATTATAAAAACGGGTAGTTAATCCAGTTCCAAATAAACTATCCTCATCAACCACATAGCTATGATTCTGTGAGGACATAAAAATTTCATTTTTCTCAAGATCGATGACCGGGTGATTAGCTCCACGATGACCGAACGCCAGCTTTTTCGTATTTGCACCCAATGCTAATGCCGTAAGCTGATGTCCTAAACAAATTCCTAGTGTAGGAAATCCACTAACGAGTTTTGTAATATTTCCCATTACCTCTGGAAGATCCTTAGGGTCGCCCGGTCCATTTGATAATAAAATGCCATCAGGTTTGAGTGATAGTATCTTGGCTAATGGTGTATTAAACGGTACAACTGTTACTTGGCAATTCCTTGCTATTAATTGCCTAACTATCGAATGTTTAAAGCCAAAATCCACAACCACAATATGGGGCTCACCAGCACCCATTGTCTTGATTTCTTTAGTGGTAACGCAATCAACCTTGCGATTGTTTTGTAAAATAAAATCCGTTTCAACCACTCGTCCTGTACTAACAACTGCTGGCATTGATCCTTTATCACGAATTTTCTTTACAACGGCCCTTGTGTCAATCTGATCAAGCAAAGGAATATTCCACTTTTGCAAATATTGCTTTAATGTATATTTTGCTTGGTAATGAAATACATCCTCATTGGCTTCATATACGACCACCCCAGCAACATGGGGCATTTCACTTTCAAAATCCTGTTCATTTATTCCATAATTGCCTATTAGAGGGTAAGTAAATACAACGATTTGATCTTTATAAGAGGGGTCTGTGAGAACTTCTTGGAATCCTGTCATCCCCGTAAAAAAGACCAATTCTCCACTCATCTCACTAAAAGATGTTTCAGTTAACCATTTCCCCTCAAAGACTTCCCCAGTTGATAATTGTAAATAACCGCGCATTTCGCCCACCCCGATGTTTAATGTATAAATATTTCATTCAACTTATTTTTATACATTTATTTTTTAAAAATTAGCCCTAAACGGCGTCTGCATTTTTTTCTAATATGAAAGTAAGAAGCCTAACAGCCTCATCCATCTCACTCTTGGTAGCAGTTAATGGCGGTAGCAAACGGATTACTTTTTCCCCTGCTTGTAAAATAATCAAACCTTTCTCACGAAGGCTGCTTAAAAATGGAGCCACGCTAGTCGTACATTCCACTCCAATCATTAGTCCTAATCCGCGAATGTCTTTGACAACAGGCAAGTGACCAAGTTTCTCTTCCAGGTTAGCTAATAGATATTGACCCTTTGTTGAAACCTCTTCTAAAAACTCCTGATTAAAAATAGCTTCCATCGTTGCAATGGCTGAAGCTATTGCCAGCGGATTCCCCCCGAAAGTTGAACCATGGCTTCCTGGACCAAAAAATTCTCCAAGTTTTTCTCTTCCGATAACTGCCCCAATCGGAAAACCGCTTCCTAGTCCTTTTGCGGAAGTTACAATATCTGGTTTTAAACCAAAATGTTGAAAAGCAAATGGTTTACCCGTACGACCTATTCCAGTTTGGATTTCATCAATTACCAATAAAGCACCGTGTTGTTTACAAAGATTTTCTACTGCTAGCAGGAACTCTTGATCTCCTATATGAATGCCGCCTTCACCTTGAACCACTTCAAGCATGATGGCTGCTACATCATCACCCATTACTTCCTTTACAGCTTCAATGTCATTATATGGAACATAGACAAATGTTTCCAACATTGAACCGTATCCATGTTTAATTTTATCTTGACCAGTTGCTGACATTGTTGCAAATGTGCGACCATGAAATGAATTTAAAAATGTAATAATTTTTGTTCTTCCTGTTGCCTTCCTGGCCAGCTTGATTGCACCTTCATTAGCTTCCGCTCCACTATTGGAAAAGAAAACTAGATCCATCTCAGCAGCTGTAGCTAACGCATGCGCTGCCTTTTCTTGATTCGAGCTTTTAAATAGATTGGAAACATGCCAAAACTGGTTCAATTGGTGCATTACGGCTTCCTCAACCTGTTTCGGTCTATGTCCTAAATTACATACACCAATCCCTGAGGTAAAATCCAAATATTTTTTCCCATTGATATCTGTCATCCAACTACCAGAAGCAGATGTAGGTTCAATTTCCCAACGTCCGTAAGTTTGAAATAAGTTACTCATTATTCATCGGCCCCTTTCAAAATATTCGTGCCATGCCATTCACCATTTTTGTAGAATGGATTTGTTCCGGAAACGATCATCACGCTTTCAATCCCTTTTTCGACTGTCGCCAAGGCAGATTGAACCTTCGGAATCATACCTCCGCTAATTTCTCCAGACTCAATATATTCATTAATTTCACTTTCTGACAGTACTGGAGCTAATGATCCTTCAATCAATACACCGTCAACATTGGTGATGAACAAGCATTGTTCAGCATTTAATGCTTTGGCCACAGCTGCTGCTGCATAATCCGCATTAATATTTAGCTTTTCACCATCTGTTGTAATTCCGATTGGCGTAATAACTGGAACGAAATTTTCAGTCAGTAACATATTAATTAAAGAATGATTGACCTCTGTAATTTCTCCAACAAATCCAAGCTCTTCCTGATTAATAAACTCAGCCGTTAATAACTTCCCATCACTACCGTTAATTCCAATTGCATTAAACTGGTTATTGGCTAATAAAGATACCAATTTTCTATTTGTTTGACCTGACAGCGTCATTTCGGCTATTTTCAATGTTTCTAATCCGGTTTTTCTTAGTCCATTTACAAACTCCGGCTTAACATTAAATAGAGCTAACATGTCGTTAATATCTGGACCTCCACCATGTACAAAAACTAATTTATATCCTTCTGTTTGCAATTCAGCAAGACTAGAGAAAAACGCATGGGATAATTCATCCAATACGCTTCCTCCACATTTCACAACAACAATCTTCATTTTTCTCTCTCCCTAACCATTACGAACGATAACTTGCATTTATTTTGATGTAATCATAGGATAAATCACAGCCCCATGCTTTTCCATTCCCATTACCAAAATGGAGGTCGACAAATATTTGAATAAATTCATCCTGCAAATATTCCAAAGCAGCTTCCTCGGAAAACTGGCATGGTACACTTCTTTCAAGCATTTTAATCGGTCCAATCGCAATATCAACATTTTCCACATCTAAGGTTGCCTTACTTTGACCGATTGCACCAATAATTCTTCCCCAGTTGGCATCCGTTCCATAGATTGCTGTTTTCACTAAACTTGATCCAACAATTTGTTTGGCAACCATCCGTGCTTCCTCAGCATTTTTGGCACCCTTTACTTCAACTTCTACAAGCTTAGTGGCACCCTCTCCATCCTTGGCAATCTGCTTAGCGAGACTTTGGCAACCTTGCTCCAGCAGTTGAACGAATGTATTCCATTCAGGATGTTCAGGTGTTAACTCGTTATTTTCTGCCATCCCATTAGCCATAACTAGAACCATGTCGTTGGTTGAAGTATCACCATCAACGGTGATTTGGTTAAATGTTTCATCGATAACAGATTTAAGAGCTACTGATAAATTTTCAGAAGAAATATTGGCATCTGTTGTTAAAAAAGCAAGCATAGTGGCCATATTCGGATGAATCATTCCAGATCCTTTTGAAGTACCACCGATGAATACCTTTTTACCATCTATTTCAGCACTATAACAACATGTTTTCATCACTAAATCAGTTGTTAGAATTGCTGTTTGAAATGCCTCAGCATCCGTTTGGTCGTTTCCTAGTGCTAAGGAATCAATTCCAGCTGCAATTTTATCCATTGGCAAAAATTCGCCAATAACACCTGTAGAAGCTACCGCTACTTGATGTTCTTTTACTCCCAACTTCTTAGCCGCTAATGAGCGCATGGTTACCGCGTCTTCATAACCCTTAGTGCCAGTGCATGCATTAGCACAACCACTGTTAGCTACAACTGCATGAAGTTTACCTTCAACCGCGATGCTTTCCTTTGTTACTTTAATAGGCGCTGCTTGAAATTGATTTGTCGTATAAACAGCCGCACTGTTTGCTACCTTTTCACTATAAATGACACCTAAATCTAATTTTGTATAACGTATATTAGCAGGAACTGCTCCTGTTTGAAAACCTCGTGGTGAAAGGATATTTCCGCCCTCAACCTTTTTGATGGTATTTACACCTGAAACTTTTTGCATTTTATATTTTCCTCCTTAAGGAAACGATGGGACAAAATGAAGTCCCGTACTTTCATCTAGCCCGTTCATAATATTGGCATTCTGAATCGCTTGACCAGCTGCTCCCTTAATCAAATTATCGATAACAGATACAATCGTCAATCGACCTGTTCTTTCATCAACATGTATACCAATGTCACAATAATTCGTTCCACTCACTTCTTTAATTGAAGGGAAATTTCCGATTGGACGAATTTTTACAAATTGACTGTCTTTGTATGTTTCTTTATACAGCTCAATAATTCCCTCAGAACTTATATCTTTGCTAAGTTTTACATATATGGTTGCCATAATCCCTCGAGTAATTGGTAACAAGTGGGTGTTAAAGCTAATTGGTGCCATTGCACCATTCCATTCCAACAACTGTTGTTCAATTTCTGGAATATGCTGATGTTTATTCACTTTATATATGCTGAAATTCTCATTAATTTCTGAGTAAAGCAGGTTTTTGGCAGCTGATCTACCAGCTCCAGATGCACCAGATTTGGCATCAACAATTATCATTGATGGATCAATGATTTGTTCCTTAACCACAGGTGCAAGACCAAGCAATGTTGCTGTCGAATAACAACCTGGATTAGCTATTAAACTTGCATTCGCAATATTTTCTCGATTCCATTCACTTAAACCATATACAGCTTTATCAAGTAAGCTTCTTTCCACCGGTTCATGCTTATACCACTGTCTATATTGCTCTTGATCCATTAACCTCAGGTCTCCAGATAAATCAATAATTTGGACCCCTTTATCAATAAAGTCCCGAACAATTTTACCTGATACTCCAGATGGTGCTGCAATAAATACTATATCCGAATTCTTGGAAATTTTTTCTGGATCAATCTTTTCCAGTCTGATATCAGTAATTCCTGTTAAATGCGACCATTCATCGCTAAATGGCTTCTCATCTCGTGTGGTATGAATTGAATGTATAT
>CALCRD010000554.1 GCA_937894355.1 uncultured Bacillus sp. | reverse complement strand
TTTACGATTATTGTGAGGGAGGATGTACAGTTGAAGGCGAAGTGTATTATTGAGAAGGATTATCGGGTTGGCGATGTTGATCCACGACTATTTGGCTCTTTTATTGAGCATCTAGGTCGGGCGGTTTATACCGGAATCTACGAACCGGGGCATCCCACAGCCGATAAGCAAGGGTTTCGCCGGGATGTCTTAGCGTTGGTAAAGCAGTTACAAGTAGATATTATACGCTATCCTGGGGGTAATTTTGTCTCAGGATACCAGTGGACCGACGGGATTGGTCCGGAGGCAGCCCGCCCAAAACGCTTAGATTTGGCCTGGAAATCGGTGGAACCGAATGAGATTGGCATCGATGAATTCGTTGATTGGTGTCAGCTTGTCGGCTCGCAAGTAATGGCAGCGGTTAATTTGGGAACAGGAACCCCTGCTGAAGCCGCTAACCTAGTGGAATACTGTAACCATCCAGACGGAACGGCCTGGAGTGATTTGCGCCGCCAGAATGGGCACGAACAGCCGCATGGGATTAAACTCTGGTGCCTAGGTAATGAGATGGACGGACCCTGGCAGATCTGTCACCTATCGCCGGAAGACTATGGAAAAAAAGCTTTAGCGGCTGCGAAAATGATGCGGTGGGTCGATCCCCGGATCGAATTGGTGGCTTGCGGGAGTTCTACGAGCAACATGCCTTCTTTCCCCGAGTGGGACCGGATTGTTCTGGAGTATTTATATGAACAAGTAGATTATATTTCGATGCACAATTATTATGGCCACAATGACGTAGAGACCACAGGGGATTTCTTAGCTTCCTTCCTTGACATGGATCAATTTATCCGGACGGTGGTAGCTACCGCCGATTATGTTAAAGCGAAAAAGCGGAGTAAAAAAACGCTCTTTTTATCTTTTGATGAGTGGAATGTCTGGGCGCATCGTAGTGCCTCCTATGAAACGTGGGATTATGCCAAACCCCGCTTGGAACAGATCTATACCCTGCAGGACGCTCTGGTCTTCGGCGGGCTGCTTTGTACCCTGCTTAATAACGTGGACCGTGTTAAAATCGCTTGTCTGGCCCAGTTGGTGAATGCGATTGCTCCCATTCTTACCCAGCCTGGTGGGGCAGTGCTCAAACAGACGATTTTCTATCCGTTTCAGCAGGTTTCCACTTTGGGGAGGGGAGCGGTATTAAGACCTTTATTGTCATCACCCCGTTACGAGACGGTATATGGTGAGGCACCTATTCTCCAGCTTTCAGCGGTTTACCGTGCGGAACAGGAGGAGGTTACAGTCTTTGTGCTTAATTGCGCACAGGAAGAGGACGTTGAGCTGACCCTAGATTTTCGGTCGTTTAACACCGTCTTGCCCTGCGAACATCTGGTGCTGACTGGTCCCGACCTTCAGGCGGTGAACAGTTTTACTGAACCGGATAAGGTGGTGCCGCGCTCACTCACACTCCCCTCTTGCGAGCAGAAGATAGTGACTGCTAAATTACCGGGACTATCATGGAATGTCTTGCGGTTTACTACCAAAAAATAAACTAAACCAACTGACCCGTACCACAAACCTTGCAGTAAGGTTATGGTACGGGTCAGTTAGTGCTAAGGCTAGTTTTTGATGATGGCTGTCAAGTTTTTTTGGTTTATTTTAAAATAGATCTTGCAAAAATTTTTTAATTAATCTATCCTTTGTTTTAAGGATATCAGAATGTGGTTTTTCGCAAAAAAGAAGAGCAGCTCTACATTATGAAGAATCACCACGAAAGCGGATGGGTTGCCGACCCGTGGGGGATAAATACGGCAGGTTAGGGACTTTTCATACCGACCGCAAAGGATAGAATCGAACTTATCAAAAAATATATCCTTAGATATTTGAAGATTTATATATGATGAATATAACCCACATTTTGCTTGCTATGTTTCAAAATTAAGAAAAATTACAGCGATTTCGCCAAAAAAGGAAAGAAACTTCCTGTGACTTTTGTAGTGAAAGCAAGAAAACTGTAAGAAAAAAGGGGAACCATGTTTTTCCTAGAAAGA
>CALCRD010000553.1 GCA_937894355.1 uncultured Bacillus sp. | reverse complement strand
AAAACAAAAAGCATACGAAAAAGAATTCGCCACATGGCAAACCCTTTTCGCCGAAACCGACCCAGCTACCCAACGAGCAGCCGCCGGTCTAATCCAAAAAGCAGCCTACATCCATTCTCTTTGTTGGGAATTAGAACAAGCAATAAAAGTTTCGGGCGCCATTAAAATTCACCCAACCCACCCAGACATCCAAAAACAAGTTCCGGCTGTCAGGGAATACGCGAGACTATCCGAGAGCTACGCCAACATCACAAACAAACTAAATGCCTTGAGAGTGAGGAACATTGTTGACGATGACGATGAACTGAGTGAGTTTGAATGAATGTTGACTACAACGGAACCCATTCATGGCTTTTAGAATATATCTCCCGCTGCAAATCAGGAGATGAAATTATCGGGCAAGAGCTTATGGATTGGCTCGATATTTTATTATCCTTTTTCGACGATCCGGACATTAAAATTGACTTTACTGACGCTCACAAGCGTATTAAATTTATAGAAACCCAATGCAAACACTTTGAAGCGCCTTTCGCTGGTAAACCATTTATCCTTTTACCGTTTCAAAAAGCATTTATCGAATCCATTTACATCTTCAAAATCTACGATGAAGAAATGCAGGAATGGGTAAAGAAACACACTGACAATACCCTTGTAATAGCCAGAAAAGGAGGTAAAACTCCGCTTATTGGCAGCATAAACCTAGCCGAGTTCTTTTGCGGACCAACAGGAACCAAGATCCTTTGCTCCGGTAATGACTACGAGCAAGCCTCTTTGATGTTCGATGCAATAAATAATATGCGTGAGGAAAGCTCTTCGCTTGCAAAAGCAACTAGAAAGAACCTGCAAGGGATTTATTTTGGCAACCCTCGAAGAAAAAAAACCAAAGGCAAGTTCTCATATCAAAACAAAGGCAGCATCAGGAAAATATCTTCCCGAACCGGCTTTAAAGAAGGACGCAATATCCGGGTCGGTGCAGTTGACGAGGTACACGAACTAAAAGACAACTCATCAGTAATGCCAATCAGACAAGCTCTGTCAACCCAAATTGACCCGCTTTACTTTGAAATTACAACCGAAGGATTTATCAACGACGGGTATCTGGATCAGCGGATGCAAGAAGCAAGGCTGGTCTTACGCGGAGAACTCGAACGCCCGAGATGGAACATTTGGCTGTTCACCCAAGACTCCGAAGCCGAAATCTGGCAAGATGAAAAAACATGGCTAAAAAGCAATCCCGGACTTGGAACAATCAAAAAATGGTCATTTCTTCGTGGTATGGTCGAGGAAGCCAAGACCAACATGGCAACCCGTGCTTTTGTTCTGGCAAAAGATTTCAACATCAAGCAGAACGCTTCTTCAGCATGGCTACAGCCAGAAGTAATTGTCAACGAGGAAACCTTCGACCTGAAAGAATTTAACGGCTGTTTTGCCATCGGCGGAGTAGATCTTTCCAAGTCCGGCGACCTTGCAAACGCAAGGGCAATGATTATGAGGCGCGGGGACAACACCAAATACATGATTCAAAGGTACTTCATTCCAGAGTCAAAAATAGAAAACCTACCGCGAGAAGACGAGGAAATGTTTAATGAATGGATCAAAAACGACCTAATAACAATCTCACCCGGAAACGAAAACGACTTTAGCCTTGTAACCGCATGGTTTGCGAAACTATATAAAGAATACGGAATTCGAATGTATAAAGTCGGCTACGACAAATGGGGAGCAGTCTACTGGAAAAATGAAATGGAAGACCTTGGCTTTGATTGTGTGCGCGTTGATCAGAACTGGGGAAGCATGTCAGAGCCAATGAAGCTGGTTGAAGCAGACCTCAAAAGCAAGCTAATCAACTACAACAACAACCCAATTGACAGATGGTGTTTAGAAAATACCTCGTTAGCAATTAATAAATATGCTGAAATAATGCCAGTTAAAATTCAGGGCAAGGAAGAAAAGAAAATCGACGGAGCAGTAACAATGATTATTGATTACCGTGTATATATTGACAACAGATCAGAGTTTTTAAGGCTAGTAGAGGGGCGGTGAGTAAATGGAAATAAAAAAAATACTAAGAAAAGCGGCTTTCAAGAGCAGAATATGGCTTATCAGGGCTTGGGAGCGAACAAAGGAAAACTTAATATTCATCGGCAGAAAAACCGGCAAGGCAACAAAAAAGGTTGCTTTTTTTGTTAAGAAAACTCTTCTTACACTCATAAAAGGACTGGGGTTAGTCCTCGACGATCTCCTTCTTTTAGGGGGCATTGCAAGCGTATTTTACGGGGTGTTTCAAATATACGAACCGGCAGGATATATCGTATTGGGCTTATCTTTATTCTGTCTGGCGTATCTGGTGGCACATAAACGGGCAACAGACAGGCGGTGATTAAATGCTTTTAAGCAGCGTTGTAAATAAAGAAAACAATAGAAAGATGCAATACGCCAAGATGTTAGACGGCAGCTACCCAATATTTTCCCAGTTTGGGCATAGCATCTACGCCTCAGACGTTGTTCAGATGGCAATAGATTGCATAGCAACAGAAATTAGCAAGCTAAGACCTACCCACATCAGAACAGATAATGAAGGGGGACAGACAATCCCTAAAAGCAGCATTAACCGGCTATTCAAATATTCGCCAAACGAACTAATGACAACAAGGGATTTCCTTGAAAAAGTTATATGGACTTTATACATGAACTACAACTGCTTTATTTATCCAAAAATCGAAATGACCGTCAATAGCAGAGGCGAAAGAATACAAGAGTATGCCGCCTTTTATCCGCTTAACCCGTCAAGTGTTGTTTTCATAGAGGACACCGCCGGCACATTATTTATCAAGCTAGAATTTGGTAGCGGAGAAAACTTCACGCTCAAGTATGCGGACACAATCCATCTCAGGAAGAAATATTCAGTCAATGGCATTATGGGTGGCGGGCACAATGGACAACCTGACAACCAAGCATTACTTAAGGTGCTGAAGATAAATAATACCGTACTAGAGGGATTGGGGAAAGCGATCAAAACCAGTCTTGGGATCAGGGGCATTTTGAAAATAAACACCATGCTGGACGACGACAAGCAGAAGGCAGAGCGAAAGCGGTTTGAAGAGGCTGTCCGCACGGGAGATTCTAGCATTCTCCCGATGGACCTAAAAGGCGACTACATAGGCTTGAAGCCGGACCCGAAAATCATCGACAAAGACACCATGGCATTTATTCAGGACAAGATCCTTAACTGGTACGGAACTCCACTCAAGATATTATCTGGTGATTTTAGCGACGAGGATTATCAGGCGTGGTACGAAAAAACACTAGAGCCGATCATCATCAGCCTCGGTCAAGCTTTTTCCAAAACACTATTTACAATCAACGCTCTAAGCCACGGCAATGAGATAGTGTTTTATCATCGCGACATGATGTATCTAAGCACAGCCAGCAAATTAAAACTCTTAGAAGTTGCTGGTGCTCAAGGCTTGCTCACCGATGATCAGAAATTACATGTCCTCGGTTATCCCCCATTGCCAAACAAGGCAGGAAAACGAAGAACTATATCTCTCAACTACGTATCAACAGAGATCGCGGACGAATATCAACTAAAGAAAGCCGGAGCACCAAGAATAGATACCAACTAGTAACGCCTTAACGGGCGTTTTTTAATGCCCAAAACTGAAAGGAGTTGATTTTGATGATTACAAAAGATCGGCAATACAGGCATTTTAACTTTGAACTCAGAGAGCTTACCGAAGACGGAAAGATGATAGTGGTTGGTCAACCGATTGTCTTTAACCAGGAAACTATTATTTGGGAATATGACGGAGTTAAATACAAAGAGGTCATCGATTCCCGCGCTTTGGGCAATGCAAAAATGGATGATGTTGTTTTTGTAATAGACCACGAAGGCAAGCCCGGGGCAAAGACAAAAAACGGCACATTAAAACTGGAAGTGCGCTCTGACGGGCTATACATGGAAGCAGACTTAAGCAAAAACGCCACCGGACGCGAAGCTTACGACGATATTAAAAACGGATTTTATGACAAAATGAGCTTTGCTTTTTCAGTTGAAGAGGATTCTTACAACAGAGAAACCCACACCAGAACGATCTTAAAAATCAAAAGATTATACGACGTTTCAGCCGTAACATTTGCGGCATATGAACAAACATCTATTAGTGCTCGAAGCTGGGCGGAGGCTCGGCATGAGATAGAAGCGGCGGAGGCTGCTCAAAGAGAAGCGGAGGCTTTACGAGGCGCGGAGGCGACTCAGGAAGACATTGAGAAATACAAAAGTTTGCTATTGCAAAGATATTTTTAAGAAGGAGAGAATGTAATGAAAGATAAACTGTTAAAACTTTTAAAAGCCAAAGAGGAGCGTAAAGCCGAACTTTTAAAGAAAATCAACGTAACCGAAGATGTAAAAGAACTCCGGGCAATCAACATGGAATTGGAAGCCCTGAACGGCGAAATTACCGAGCTTCGTGGCATGGTTGATGTCATTGAAGCCAAGGAGAAAGAAGAAAAAGGCGAGGGCAATGGAGAGAGAAACGAAGAGGACGAAGGGATCGAAAAACGATTCTCTAGCCCTATCGGCAGAGCTCAAATCCTGGCCGCTTACGGTCTTGGAACCGGCGAACACGAGCAAAAGAGCGAGCCGGAAGATCCTTACGGGACTCCGGAATACCGGAAATCATTTATGGAGTTTTGCATTGCCGGGAAGTCCACCCCTGAGTTTCGTCAAATGCAGCCTGAACTTCGTGGAGATGCAATGACTTCTGCGGCTGACGTTGCTGCACTAATTCCCTCCACCATCCTAAAGGAAATCATCAAAGAGGCTAAGATATACGGACAAATCTTTTCCCGAGTCAGACTGATTAATATCCGTGGCGGAGTGACCGTGCCGATCCTGACCCTAAAGCCAACCGCAACGAGGATTGGAGAAACCCCAACTTCCGACAAGAAAAAGGTTCAAGCAAACACCAGTGTAACCTTCAGCTACTATGGGCTTGAATGCAAGGTTGCGACTTCTTTGCTGGCAGAAACCGTCACCCTGGACGGATTTGAAACTCTGGTCAAAGACCTGATCGGCGAAGCTATGATCAGCGCGACCGAAAAAGAAATCATCAGCGGCACTGGCGACGGTCAGCTTACCGGTATTACCGTTGATTCCAGGGTGCCAGCTGCTCAAAAGGTAACCCTCACCGCTTCGGAGTTCGGAGACTGGTCCGCATGGAAGAAGAAAGTCTTCGCCAAAATGTCCCGTACTTATGGGGCCGGAGCTACTTTCCTTATGGCTTCTGGTACATGGGAAGGCTATATTGACGGCATGGTAGATGCTAACGGGCAGCCTATCGGACGGACCAATTACGGCATTGCCGATGGTCCACAGGAGAGATTCGGTGGGAAAGAGGTCATCCAGGTCGAGGATGACATTATCGCACCGTATGACGATGCCTCTGTCGGTGACGTTGTGGCTATCTACTGCAACCTCAAAAACTACGCCATCAATAGCAACCTCCAAATGATGATGTTCCGCTACTTCGATCACGATAGCAACGAGTGGATCGACAAAGCGATTCTCATCAACGACGGAAAACTGCTCGATCCACATGGCGTAGTAATCGTCAAAAAAGGTTAATCAAAATAAAGGGCGGGGTTATTCCCCGCCTAACTTATAAAAAGGGGGATTAAAATGTATCCATACAATCATAAAAAGGGGCAGAAAATCCAGACCAACGCAGAAGGAGTGGCTGTTGATCGCTGGTTTGGTGCTCATATCAATATTCCGAAGGCGCTTGCCGCTGATACGGATGGCATTGTTGCTGCCGCAGAAGCCACAAGTGGCGCAGAAGCTGAAGATTTAGTAATAACCGAATTTGGAGCACAGCCGGATTGGCCCAGAAATATTGTCGTTACCGTTGCCGCTACAACCGCCGCCGATGTAGCCGCAGGAAATATAACCGTTAAAGGCTTAAATATCGCAGGCAAAGTTATTGAGGAGAATTTTGCGATAACAGCAGATACACCAGCGGTGAAAACCGGAACCCTTGCGTTTAAAGAGGTCACAAGCGTAACCGTTCCTGTTCAAGATGGCGATTCCGTGACTATTGATGTAGGCTGGGGCGACAAGTTTGGATTACCTTATTTACTTGCCCATAACACTATCCTAAAAACCTACTTTGGCGGAACCGAAGAGGCGACAGCCCCCACCGTTGTTTTAGATGCTGCTGAAATAGAAAAAAACACTATCGACCTTGACAGCACACCGGACGGCGTAAAAGACATAGACATTTATCTAATCGTATAGCGTGGTGGTATAAATGGCTATTTTATCCCCGGAAGAGGCTGTCGATGTCCTAGGCTATACCTTTGTTGACGAAATGCCGGGCGATGTAACCAAAATACTGCTTCCCGGCATTGATGGTTTTTTGAAAAACGCTACGGGCAAAGACTGGGGAACTATCACGGATACTTACACAGAGATCGACCCGGATGCAAAGATGATCGCCAGAGTTCTGCTTGTTCGCTGGTTTGAAGATCCCGGCATGATCGGAAAAACAAGCGATGTCGGAGTGGTTAGCCTAATCGGACAGCTACACGCCAAAGCACTACAGGAAAAGCAGGCGATGGCAGATGGCTAGTTACAGTTATAGAAGAGATGCCAAACTATCGACCGGCGATCTCCGGCACAAGATTTACATCCAAGGCAAGCAGCCTGTTCCTGATGGCGAAGGCGGTTTTATCGAAGGCTGGGTGGACCTCCGTCCTGCCTGGGCAAAAGTAGAGGCCATTCAAGCCCGACAACAATATCAATTTCAATCCGTTAGTGTCGAGGCTACCCACCGAATCACGATCCACGGAGAAATAGAGATTAGCGAAAAAAACAGAATCAGATACAAAAAAGACCGTTTTTTTGAAATAAAGACCATCGAGGACATCGAAGAACGCGGGATTAAGAAAGTCATTACCTGCAGGGAGATGAGATAATGAATCAATTCACTTTCAAAAGCTCATTAAAAGACATCGTAAAAGAAATTGATCGCAACTCCCGAAAAAATGTCCAAGAAGCCTGCAAGTTTGCCAGAAAAGAAGTTCGCGACGTCTTAAATGTAAAACACAAATCAAGCCCGGGAAGCCCTCCCGGCAGGCTGTCCGGCAGTTTATGGAGATCGATCCGCTACAAGGTCGTAAAAGAGCATGACGGTACTTATGACGGTTTAGTCGGCAGTACAGACTGGAAGGCAAATATGCTGGAATTTGGAACGTCAAGAATGAGAGAGCGGCCTTTTCTTCTCACCACCCTCAATCGAATTAGCCCTGAACTGCGGAAAATCATGTCCGGGAAGTTGGTGGAATAATGTTTGAATCGTCTGTATTACCGGTTCTCCAATCAGATCCAGAGCTAACATCAAGCATCACAACTTTCGCCAACCTCCCGGCAATATTTTCAGACTCGGCACCAAAAGGAGCAGCAATGCCCTACATCGTTTTTAGAATTGAACGGCTAGGGAGCAACCATCTTCCAATTGCCCAATTCGTCCTATATGTCGATTACTGGGATTACGGAACAAGCAAAGTCAAAGCCCGCAAAGCAGCGGAAAGAATAGAATTTTTATTAGACCGAAAGGTCTTAGAGCATGAACGATACTCGACCATCCGGGTATCGTTTTTTAGTGGCGGCACGGTACCAGACGACGATCCAAAGGCGATTCATTACAACCAGCAATTTTCCATCCGAGCCAGCCGCAAGAAATGGATAGATGAAATTACAAAGAGGTGATTATAGTTGGCAGATTTAGCCGTACAGAAATTATCTAAAGAGGGCACATCCCCAGTATTTACGCCAGCGGATGTAGCTGGGGACACTTTTCCGAACAATGGTAAGACGTTTCTAATTGTAAAAAACGCCAATGTTACTTCAGATGGAAACGTAACGATAAACTCATTAACAAAATGCAATCAAGGCTTCAACCATGATGTGGT
>CALCRD010000552.1 GCA_937894355.1 uncultured Bacillus sp. | reverse complement strand
CAATACCGCAAGACCTGCAGAAAACATCATAAACAAAAGCAATGCTAGATTAATAACCTTATTTTTTTTAAAATCATTTTTAACTATTAACCAGTTCATTTTTCCCCCTCCTTTCCAGTTCTTTTATACTTTTTCTTGAGCCAAAAATAAATGCAAAGGCAAACATGATGATTCCGGTAATAATCAACATTAATCCAATTCCCCGACCTTCTCCGATACCAATGAACTGGCCGATGCTCCCCGCAAGAATGCCATCTTCCATAAGCATGGGTCCAAACACATAATCAGCAAGCACACCACAGAGCGCATATGCCACAACATATCCGATTTGTGTGAGCACACTAATCATTCCCCAAGCCCTTCCCTGTACATCATTTGGGATTTTTGTCCTAATTAATACATCTGCACTGGTATTTATAAAAGGCAGCGCTGTGAAAAATAGGAAACAGTAGACAACAATCAATAGGCTATTGGTGGTTGTTCCTGTCATTGCCATAAAAACACCAGCCACTATTAAGGAAATCATTAGAATCATAGGAAATTTTTTTCTGATTTTTAAAACACCAATAATAACACTTCCTATTACCATACCTACTGCACTAACGCTCTCCATAATCCCAAGTGTCCTAGCGTCAGCAAAAGCTAGAATCATCGGGGTCATTAGTGTCTGTAAAAAAGCGATAAAGAAACAAACAAAGCCCATCAGTAATACCAAACTTCTTACCCCTTTATCATTGGTAATACTCGTTATTCCTTCCTTGAATTCCCGATAAAAGTTAAAGGTATCCTTGTTAGGCTTAACAGCTTGTATACTCTTTCGGACTGAAGCTACTGCAAACACAGTTACAAAAATAGTCGCTATATCAATGATTAAAATGACGTTGATATCGCTAACAGCAAGAATCATTCCTGCTATGAATGGTGAAAGCAAATACTTAGAAGCACCCGCAAGCTGAACCATACCGCTCGCTTTTGCATATTCTTCCTCAGATAGCAAATCTGTTACGGTCGCCTTATAGGCGGGTTCTAGTAACGAAACAAAAACAGAGCTTATTGTTATACCAACCAATATTGGCAGAACTCCCTCATATCCTATCAGTATAAAGAACAATATAAATAGTAAACCTAACGCTGAAAAAGAATCACCTATAATCATCATTAACCTTCTGTCATATCGATCAGCCAGAATACCTCCAATAGGATTCAGCAAAATCGTTGGTAGATAGGCCAAAAGTGCTGCCACAGACACCCATGTTGCACTCCCGGTAAGCTGATAAACATAAATCGAAACTGCAAACGCAGTCATACCACTTCCGATGCTAGAAATCAGCTGTCCAGTCCAAATAATCATAAATTTATACACACATTCAGCGAAATTTCAATTTTTCTTTCATTATAGCCCTCATTCGGAATATTTGCATTTTATATACTATTTCAAAAAAATATTACTTAACAGAGTCTAAATAATAGGAGATTCCTTACTCAACATGACAAAAATGTCACTTTAGATGTTGTTATTTCGATGGTTGCGGGGCAAATTAGTCAGTATAGTAAGGTGGTGAAGGAGGAGGACACAATGGCTGAAATTATCCAAACAAAGAACTTATCAAAATCTTACGGAAAAACACAAGTCTTAAAAAATATTGATTTAACCATTGAACAAGGGGAATTAACGGCGATTATGGGGCCATCAGGCTCAGGGAAAACAACATTAATGAATACCCTCTCAACGATTGACAACTTTACGAGCGGAGATGTTTGGATCGAAGGTAAATCGCTACTAGATATGAAAAGGAAAGAATTACGAGAATTTCGTCAAAAACGAATCGGATTTATCTTTCAAGATTACAACCTACTGGATACATTAACGGTGAAAGAAAATATATTGCTGCCTCTTTCGCTTCAAAAAACATCTGTCACTGAAATGGAGCAGCGATTAGAAAAATTGATTGAAGCGTTAAATATTAAAGATATTTTACATCAATATCCATCAGAAATTTCTGGCGGCCAAAAGCAACGTACCGCTGCAGCTAGAGCGATTATTACCAATCCAGCAATTGTATTTGCCGATGAACCTACAGGTGCACTTGACTCCCGTTCAGCCACCCAGCTGTTGGAACAAATACAATTGCTCAATAAAACATTTAAGACAACAGTTCTAATGATAACCCATGATTCGTATGCAGCATGCTACAGCCAGCGCGTAATCTTTCTCCGGGATGGAAAAATCGTCAATGAAATATTTAAAGGTGAACAATCTGAAAAAGAATTCTCTGACCGAATCCTGACGATTCAAAGTGCCATAGGGAGTGATCGAAGATGAACTTAGTTGATTTATCATGGAGAAATATGAAGCGGAACTTCCGTTTGTATACCATATATTTCATTTCTATGCTTGTTGGAGTTGTCATTTACTTTACCTTTTCTGGTTTAATGTTTAATAAGGATGTAGTATCCGCCATCCAAAATAAAGAAAACTACAAAATGGTTATTTTCCTAGCCTCGATAATCGTATTTTTGTTTATTGTGTTCTTTATTTTGTACGCTAACTCTTTCTTTATGAAGCAGCGAAAAAAAGAATTTGGCATGTATTTACTCTACGGAATGAAAGAAAGACAAGTTGCCACAATGGTCTTTCTGGAAACGTTATTCTTGAGCGCCATATCTGTATTCTGTGGAATATTAATCGGAGGATTACTATCAAAATTTTTTGGTATGGTATTAATGAACTTAATGCACTACAATGATGACATTTCATTTGCTTTTCCACTTGAAGCAATCATTTCAACTATTCTGTTATTCGCTTTATTAATCGGGATTATTACGATTCAAAGTTACTTTAACGTCCGTCGTGTGCAATTAGTTGAATTGTTTCATGCCAAAGAAAAAATGGACAAACCACTAAAATTTTCTCGGAGCTTGGCAATATTGTCGATCATATTGATTGCAGCATCCTACTACACTATTACTAAAGCAAGCGATACAGACATATGGAAAGATTATTTTAATGAAACATTAATTGCTGTAACAGTGGCGTTGATTGTCGGAACGTATTTATTTTTTCGTCAGTTTTCCGGTTGGATTTTACAAAAAATGAGTCAAAGTAAAAATTACTTGAATGGTAACAAAATGTTATGGATTTCCTCCCTTCGTTTTGCTATTCGAGGAAATACTGTCAACTTTACGTTCAATTCACTAATTAGTGCGATTGTCATCTTTTCCGTTGGATTTATTGCTGTAGATTACGCTATAAAAGCTGACGTTGTAAAAAAAGAATTTCCAAACCATTTTGCCTTTTCGACGCTTGATGATGAAACCCAAAAACAAATTGAACAAATGATGAATGACTCACATCCAATTATTGATCATCAAACCATTACGGGCATTCAAACAGCAAAAATACCAAATAGAAATACGTTTTTTAGTCATCCGGAATATTACACAGAAGAGTTTACCCTTTTTCCTGAGTCACAATTAAATGCAATTGTTGATTTACGCGAGGTAGGTGAAAAAGTTGATTTAGAAGGCGAAAATGCAATACTTTTAACAAGAGGAATTGATGAACCGACTAAATATAAAAGTCCTCAATCCAAACTTACCGTTTTAGAAAACCATACATTTCGTGTAGTTGAAAAAATCCGATACCCTTTGTTAAGTATCCCAACGAGTCCTGGTGGAGATACCAAGCGTCAACCTTCTGTACTGGTAATTTCTGATGAGGCTTTTGATAGCTTAAAAGAAAATCGCACCCTTTCATCATATGAAATCTACAAAATAGAAAATCCGAAAACATCTAATGATGTATCACGAAAAATATACGATATCGTTATGAAAACAGAAGGTGGATATTATTCAGCCTTTATAGATATGTATTCCCTGGATACGGAGTCGTCCTCTTTAGTATTGTTCTCGGTTGCGTTCTTTGCAGTCATTGCATTATTTGCTTTAGGCAGTGTCATTTACTTTAAACAGCTGCGCGAAGCTACAGAAGTTCGAGAACAATATGCCATTTTACGAAAAATTGGTGTTGGCGATAAAGAAATAAAAAGGATTATTCGGAAACAATTACTATTCGTATTTTTACCGCCACTCATACTTGGATTGGTGCACAGTTGGTTTCTTTTATACTACACTGTCATCCTTGTGATAAAAGATTTACCTAGCTTAACGACAATTATTTTCTCTGTCATGGGTTTGTATGTGGTAACGTATCTAATTCTTTATGTATCATCTATTTCTATTTACTACAAAATTATCAACGAAAGAAACACACGGTGAGTTTTTTACTCATCGTGTGTTTTTTTCTAATAGTATTAAATGCGGATCACTATCTAGCGGGAAGTGAATAATAAATTGCGTGTACTCCTTAACCTTCGATGTACAACTAATGTAATGTCCTAATTTGTTACTTAACTGTTGGGCTAAATATAACCCCATTCCAGTTGATTTGGTAAATGTCCGTCCAGTCTCCCCAGTAAAACCTAGATTGTAAACTCTTGGCAAGTCCTTTTGACTAATACCAATTCCATTGTCTCGAATAATAAGTTGTTTTTCTTGCGGGGTTTCGAATGCCGATATGGTAACCTCCCCGCCATGATTTGTATATTTTAAACTATTGGTTAATAACTGATTGATGATAAAATGCAACCATTTAGAATCACTTAGAACCTCAAGTGTTTTTGCCTGGATGACTATGCGGATTTTTTTTGAAAAAAAGGTCTTCGAATGAAACTTAATGATGTCTTTCGATATCTGGATAACGTCACATTTTTGAATATCATAATCCTGGTTAAAGCTATCGAGCTTTACGTAATAGAGAGCCTGATCGACATAATGTTCAATCCTGTTGATTTCTTCCCTTAAACTATTGGCATCCATATCAGTTTGCTGCAGTAAGCGCAGAACCGCAATCGGTGTTTTTATCTCATGAAACCAGGAGACGATAAAATCGTAATGCTCATTCTGCTTGTTCTGAATCCGATTCATCTCACGGATATGCTGCTTTTTCAGCTCATCCAATTGTTGCTTAGCAAATTCCCCTTCAAGGGATAAACTGTCATAATCCTCACTTTTCATTTGTTGAATTCCACGTATATTTTGCTGATAACGAAATACTAAAAATCCAACTAACACAATCGAAGACAGGGCGAATGCATGAATACTCCCCTCCCTAAGCAAGCTTTGAGGAAGGGGTTTCTAATGTATCGAACCTAAGAACTGTGCGATTAACATTAGTGGAGCTGACACATTGGCGAGCTATTTACGCCCAGCCCCTCTATCCCATTGGTCGTGCCTTTGGGACTTCTTTTAAAATTAAATCACCAATGTTTGTGGTTGAAATAATTGTACTGAAGACAATATATTTTCTATATTTTTATACTGTAATCTTCGGATTGCTTTTTTCATGATATTTGCTGCGCCATTTACGTCGGCATTAAGAAGAAGGTTGTTCTTCGAGCGGTATAGCCCTCGCTTGATTCGTTTACCTGAAAAAGAGTGGGTTTTACCCTTCTCATAAACTGGTATTTCATCGCCATCAAGATAGCTTGCTTTAGAAGTGTAGGATTCTTCGGTGACAACCACCTCAATTCCGTGTTCGGCTGCTTTAAATTTAATCATGTTAATCAGCAAACTGTGTGGGATGTGAACAAATGCTTGGTTATTACGCTTTCCGATGTTCACTTCTTGTTTCCAACCCTTGTTTTGACCGATGATGATAGTTGAGATGTTTTCTTCGACAGCCATTTTAACGATGCGGAAGCTAGCTTTATGGAAAATATCCTTTATTTTCAAAAACCTAGTTTGATATAATTTCTCCAGCCTTTTTGAAGTGAAAGGACCTTCGTTTGTTTTCTTTCCATGACGAAGTACACCTAAAAGGCGTGCTTTTTCTTTATTAAAAAATTGATTAACGGATTTAACATTTTTGCCCTTAACTAGTACAGGTCTTCGACCTGTGTTTGTTACGATGGTTGCAAGATTGTCATTTCCTAAATCAATGGACATGAATCGTTCATTTTCTATCACAATTTCCTTTTCGTCAGGAGAATCCATGACTAATTCCACTACATACTCGCCGTATTTTGGGATTACACGAACCATTTTTAATTTACCCTTCACACAGCCTAACTTCCCGATGTTTAATTTTACTTTTGTTTTAGGGAATTTTAAATACTTCTCGTCTTTCACGACACAATCTTGGTTTGTAAACATTACTTCTTTTTCGCTTGCACGGCTGTAACCCGGGATTTTTGGTTTCCCTTTGAATTTGAAAGGTTTCTGCTTATATTCTGCTAGACTAGCAAAAAATGATTTCCAATTTTTGAAGAGAGTTTTCATCACCCACTGACTTGATTGGGTAGGTAAAGCTCGATAATCTTGTTGAGAAATAATCTTAAAAAGTGAATCTAGAAAGTTGTAATCAACGTACGGTTTTTTACTCGTTGGCAATTCGAAAGAATTGCACTTTATTTCTTTCCGCTTTTCTAACGGCTTCGACTTTTCTTTTTCGAGCTTCTTTTTGTAAGTAGCTTGCTGAACTTCATTCATTTTTTCAATGTTGTTTAAAATAGTTGTTAGTACTTCTTTTTGAAGAGGCTGTAACTCCTTGCCTTGAGTAAGGCTGGTGTACACCTGTCGGTAGTAAAAATTGGTCGTGTTATACATGTTTTTCGCAAATTCACAATAATTCTCAAAATACGAATACATTCGATGCCCTTTTTTAATCCAAATCTGATGCGTTTTATAATGTTTTTCATTTTCCTTGGTCATGTTTTTTCACCTCCGAACAAATGTTTGTAAGTATATTTTACCAAATTAAATAGCCCTTTGTCTTGTGATACCTCTTTTTTATTTTCAAAAATCAAAAAACTATATTTTGAAACAATAGTTCAAAACCGCCAATTCACCCCCGCCTTAAAACTACCGTTTTTGAAGACGGGGTACTCTTGGCTGTGATGATAGAAGAACGTGCCCCAAGCCCAGCTGCCATTGCTGTCGAAAAAAAATACCGCAGCCGACATTAGAAAACAAGTAAAATATATGGCCTTTCATAATTTAAAAAGCGAAGGAAGGTCATTCGATTATATACCCCATTCCTTTTCGGGTGACAATGAACTCCTCCAGTCCTAGCGCAATGATTTTTCGGCGCATGCGATTCACGTTCACGGTCAGTGTGTTATCATCAACAAACTGCTCGTCATTCCATAGTGCCTGCATTAAGTCCTCACGCGAAATAATTTTCCCGATATTGCGCATCATCAATTGTAAAAGAATGAAATCATTACGACTTAACTCAGTAGTTTGCCCTTTATATTCAATCGTTGAATTGGTTACATTTAATTTCAAGCTCCGATGGATTAATTTACTGTTCTCATCTTCCTGGTAGGTATATTTACGGCGGATGAGTGCACTAATTTTTGCGACAAGGATATCTAGATCAAACGGTTTCTGAATGAAATCATCTCCACCCATATTAATGGCCATAATAATATCCATATTTTGAGTTCTGGAGGAAATGAAAATAATCGGCACTTTGGAAATCGAGCGGATTTGCTGGCACCAGAAGTATCCATCAAAAACAGGTAGATTGATATCTAGTAAAACGAGGTGGGGCTCTGTCTGCTCAAATTCAGTTAGGACCTGGTCAAACTTGCTCACTTCCATCACTTCATACTGCCATTTTTTCAAACTATTAGCGACAATCCGTCTAATTTTTTCATCGTCCTCAACAATCATTATTCTGTACATGGGATCCCTCATCAAAAGTTAATATGGTCATTACATTTATTTTTAACATCGCACCGGGCTACTATCACACTGCTTCAGCTGGTTCCAATAGCCCCATTTCTAAGCATGTTTGAATCGACAATGACTTTATTCCTCTTTGAAAGTGGATGTTGATTATCACGTTATCTAGTTTAACAATTTCACCTCTTCCAAACACTCTGTGCTTTATCGTTTCGCCGACTTTCAACTGATTTATGTTTGTAATTGCATTGGGATTATAAGGAATGATTGAATTAGTGTTAGATTTCTTTTTTGGAGAATCTTTTTTTGAAGATTCCTTTATTGCAGATTTCCTTTGAACAGGTTCCTTTTTTGGCATATTAATCGGTGGTGAAATGATTTTTCTAACATTGGAAATAAATGGGGATTCCTGAACGTTTTTACCAAACTTCTTATGATAAAAAAGCAGTTCTAAATGCAATTCAGCTCTGGTCATCCCAACATAAAAGAGCCGAACGCTTTCCTCAAGTAAATCGGTTTCTCCTGCACCTGCTAGATCAAGTTCCTCTTTTGCTGGAATAACTCCGGTAATTAAATCAATCATATAAACATGTTTAAACTCTAATCCCTTTGAACTGTGCAAGGTTGAAAGAGTAACAACATTCCTGTTTTTATTAAACTTAGAGGAATAAAATACTGTTTCTAAATGGTTTAACCGCGCTGCAAATTCTTCCATGGTCCCAATTGAATCGGCAATCTCTTCTAAAGTGAAAAGAACCCCTAAAATCGTTTCTTTATTTAAACCCAGACTTTCTGACATTTCTATTAGTTTTTCTTCGTATCCCAAATGGAGCCGAATTATTTGTATAACTGGTTTAGGTGCCATTCCTTTCATAAGTTGAAAAGTTTGTCTGCAAGACTTAATTTTTTTAATTTGGAAATCACTTAACGTACAAAAGCTGAGCAAATTATCAAATACAGATTTATTGTTATTTACCTTCTTCAGTTGAGTTACTTGGTCTTTGGAAAGAAACAAGTTTAGTTTTGTATATATTTGTTCAAAAATATTTGGCAGCCTATCATTGAATGTCAACCGCATAAAGTTCAGAATATCCTTTACAACCCAATGCGAAAAAAAGCGAATATCATGATCTTTTATATAAAATGAAATACCGCATCGATCGAGTGCATTTACCAGGGTAATGGCAG
>CALCRD010000551.1 GCA_937894355.1 uncultured Bacillus sp. | reverse complement strand
GATTTTTATTATCCACAGCAGATATTGACAGGTTTTTCACAGATTAATAGGTTGTGGACAATTTTTATTCACAACATGTTTCACTTGTGGATAATGTATTAAAAAGCATTGCACCACAATGGATTATTTGATATTATATTTGTGTTTTCACTTTGAATATATTGCTGTGTATAAATTAGTTATCCACAATCTGGGGATAAGCTGTGGACAGGTTATTAAGAGATAAGGAAAAGTTTGTCCACATGGGGTGGATAATGTCGAATCACCTTTTTTCTTCCTTATTATATTTTTTTCCACAGGCTGGATTTATATATCTATAAAATTAGCGTTTTTTTGATGTATAACAATGAATAATTATGCCATTTGAATTTTACAAGTTTTAAGAAGGAATGTGTCCCAAGCATTACTTCTGTTTTCTATTTGGTTAAAAAGGAGGGATAATTTTTGGAAAATATTGCGGACCTATGGAATAAAGCTCTTGTGACTATACAAGAAAAAATAAGTAAACCTAGCTATGACACATGGTTAAAATCAACAAAGGCACACACGCTACAAGGCGATACACTGACGATTATTGCCCCTAATGATTTTGCCCGAGATTGGCTTGAGGAACGGTACTCGCAATTAATCTCAGGAATTCTTTATGAAATTACCGGTGAAGAACTAGGGGTTCGATTCATCATTCCGCAAAATCAAACAGCGGAAGAAGTAAACCAACCTGTTTCTCCTAAAAAGGCAAGAAGAGACGATGAATTACAAGAACTGCCACAAAGCCCGCTAAATCCTAAGTATTTATTCGATACTTTTGTCATCGGATCAGGTAACCGCTTTGCCCATGCTGCATCACTTGCTGTTGCCGAAGCACCAGCAAAAGCCTATAATCCTTTGTTTATTTATGGGGGTGTAGGACTTGGTAAAACGCACTTAATGCACGCAATTGGCCATTATGTATTAGATCATAAACCTTCAGCGAAAGTTGTTTATTTGTCTTCTGAAAAATTCACTAACGAATTTATCAATTCAATCCGCGATAACAAAGCGATTGAATTTCGAAATAAATATCGCAATGTTGATGTATTACTAATTGATGATATTCAATTTTTGGCTGGTAAAGAATCAACTCAAGAGGAATTTTTCCATACATTTAATACGCTACATGAGGAAAGTAAACAAATTATTATTTCCAGTGACCGGCCACCAAGAGAAATTCCAACCTTGGAAGATCGCTTACGTTCACGCTTTGAATGGGGATTAATTACTGATATTACACCGCCAGATTTGGAAACACGGATTGCCATTTTGCGTAAAAAGGCGAAAGCAGAAGGACTAGAAATCCCCAATGAAGTTATGCTTTATATTGCTAACCAAATTGATTCCAATATCAGAGAATTAGAGGGAGCCTTAATTAGGGTTGTTGCCTATTCCTCGCTGATAAATAAAGATATTAACGCAGATCTAGCTGCTGAAGCACTGAAGGATATCATCCCTAGTTCAAAACCAAAAGTGGTGACAATTCTTGATATTCAAAAGGTAGTTGGCGAACACTATCAAATAAAACTAGAGGATTTCAAGGCAAAAAAACGAACGAAATCCGTGGCATTCCCACGTCAAGTTGCCATGTATTTATCTAGAGAGCTTACTGATTTTTCATTACCGAAAATTGGGGAAGAATTTGGCGGTCGTGACCACACAACCGTAATTCATGCCCATGAAAAAATATCTAGGCTTTTGCAATCCGACACTCAACTACAAAAACAAGTGAAAGAAATTAATCAATCATTAAAGATTTAATTTCTACAATCACATATAAAGAGTTAACTACTCAGAATAAGTCTGGGAAAATGTGAATAACTTGCGATGACTTACACACAGTCTATCCACATGTGGATAGACTGTGTTTCCTTTAAGAAAAACTAGTTATCCACATATTAACAGGGCCTACTAGTACTTCTACTATATTTTATAAACTTATTAGTATATGTTTTACCTAAAAAAATATGCATAAACGGAGGATTAATTACATGAGATTTATAATCCAACGAGATCGTCTTGTTCAAAGTGTGCAAGATGTAATGAAAGCTGTTACTTCTAGAACTACGATTCCGATCCTAACAGGAATAAAAATTGTTGCTTCAAGTGAAGGAGTAACTTTAACAGGAAGTGATTCTGACATTTCAATCGAATCATTTATCCCCAAAGAAGAAGCTGGCGATGAAATCGTTGAAGTTAAACAAACAGGTTCAATCGTACTACAAGCTAAATTTTTTAGTGAAATCGTAAGAAAGCTGCCAACTGATATTGTTGAAATTTCTGTAGAAAATCAATTTCAAACAATTATTCGTTCAGGTAAATCAGAATTTAAATTAAACGGCCTTGATGCAGAAGAATATCCACATTTACCACAAATTGCCGAGGAAAATGTTTTCCGTATTCCGACTGATTTATTAAAGGCAATGATTCGTCAAACAGTATTCTCAGTGTCCACTGCAGAAACACGGCCCATTTTAACTGGAGTCAATTGGAAGGTTGAGAATAATGAATTAACCTGTATCGCTACTGATAGTCACCGACTGGCTTTAAGAAAAGCTATGATAGAAACTGAGAATGATGCAGCTTACAATGTTGTAATACCTGGCAAAAGCTTAAACGAACTTAGTAAAATCTTAGATGATTCAAATGATTTAGTTGATATAGTCATCACTGAAAATCAAGTACTGTTTAAAGCTAAGCACTTATTATTCTTCTCCCGATTATTAGAGGGGAACTATCCAGATACATCAAGATTAATTCCTACAGAAAATAAAACTAATGTAACTGTGATAACCAAGGATTTTTTACATGCTATTGACCGGGCTTCTTTACTTGCCCGCGAAGGAAAAAATAATGTAGTTAAATTTGCTACCATTGATGGAGGAGTAATTGAAGTTTCGTCTAACACTCCAGAAATCGGAAATGTCGTTGAAGAAATAGCTGCTCAAGAAATTGAAGGAGAAGAACTGAAAATTTCTTTTAGCGCTAAGTATATGATGGATGCTCTAAAAGCGTTAGAAGGAACCGAAATTAAAATCAGCTTTACTGGGGCAATGCGTCCATTTGTGATTCGTCCACTGGCTGATGATTCCATTCTTCAATTAATTTTGCCAGTAAGAACTTTTTAATTTAAAAATATGGGCTAAATAAATGATATGAGTCTGACTAATTGATTGGTCAGACTCATTCTTTTTTTAGAATAATTTTTTGCTGCTATTTTGAAAAAATTGTTCGATATTAGATATTCTTTTTTTATTCATTTAGTTTTCTTTGTAAAGCCATGTTTTTTTTAGTAAAATAAAAGAATTAGAGCTCATTTTGAAGGAGAAGAGTGAGACAATGAAAATTATCAAAATTGATACGGATTATATTACATTGGGGCAATTTCTAAAATTGGCTGAAGTGATTCAAACCGGTGGAATGGCTAAGTGGTTTTTAAGTGAGTACAGCGTCTTCATAAATGATGAACAGGACCAAAGAAGAGGCAGAAAACTTTATGCTGGTGATAAAGTCAATATTCCAGATTTCGGATCGTTTATTGTAAAGTAAAAAAAAGGTGGCTTCCATGTATATCGAGCAGCTACAACTTAAAAATTATCGTAATTACCAAGACTTTGACTGCCAATTTGAAAATAAGGTTAATGTCATTTTGGGAGAAAATGCCCAGGGCAAAACAAATGTGATGGAATCTATTTACGTTTTAGCGATGGCCAAGTCACATCGAACCTCAAATGATAAAGAACTTATTTCCTGGGACAAAGAATATGCTAAAATAGAAGGTAGGGTAAAAAAGCAACATGGGTCGTTACCCTTACAATTAATTATTTCCAAAAAGGGAAAAAGTGCAAAATGTAATCATATTGAACAACAAAAATTAAGCCAATACATTGGAAATATGAATGTTGTCATGTTTGCGCCAGAAGATCTCAATCTAGTTAAAGGGAGTCCTCAAGTTAGGCGCCGTTTTATTGATATGGAAATAGGTCAAGTCTCGCCAATTTATCTACATGATATTGGGCAATTCCAAAAATTATTACAGCAGAGAAATCATTATTTAAAAGATCTACAATCCAAAAAGCAAACAAATTTGATGATGCTTGATATTTATACAGAACAATTTATAAAGCTAGCAGCAAAAATTATTTTTAAACGATTTGAATTTATCCAATTACTAGAAAAATGGGCTATTCCGATTCATGAAGGAATCTCACGAGGGTTAGAAACATTAAAAATGGAGTATAAAGCCTCGGTGGATGTATTAGAGGGACAAGATTTGTCGAAAATGATAGAGATATTTGAAGAAAAGTATTTAAAAGTAAAAAATAAAGAAATTGAACGCGGTGTTACTTTGTTTGGCCCCCATCGTGATGATCTTCTCTTTTTTGTTAATGGTCGTGATGTACAAACGTTCGGATCCCAAGGACAGCAAAGAACAACTGCCCTCTCATTAAAACTTGCCGAGATTGAATTAATTCGTTCAGAAATAAAGGAATATCCAATTCTTTTATTAGATGATGTACTTTCCGAACTCGATGACTATCGTCAATCACATTTATTAAATACCATTCAAGGTAAGGTTCAAACGTTTGTAACCACCACAAGTGTGGATGGGATTGATCATCAAACGCTTAAAGGAGCTTCAACTTTTCGTGTGGAGTCTGGAAATATGAAACGAATACAATGAGGTGAAAAAATGTACCTTCATGTAGGAGAAGAAATAACCATAAAAACAAACGAAATAATCGCTATCATTAATCAAGAAAGTGCAAAAACCTCACCGCTCATGGAAGAATTCGTTAACCACCGAAAAGAACTTGTATTTAATGTGGCCAAAGGAAAGTATAAATCAGTTGTGATTACACTAGATAAGGTGTATTTTTCCCCTTTTTCTTCTGGAACTTTAAAAAAGCGCTCACAAGTACTTTCCCAACTAGAATGAAACAAGCAACAAATTTTATTAATAGCAGTGTAAATAGAAAGTGTAGGTGATCGATATGGCAATGGAGCAAGAAGCAGTGCAACAGGAAACCTATGATGAGAGCCAGATTCAGGTTTTAGAAGGATTAGAAGCAGTTCGGAAGCGACCAGGAATGTATATTGGTTCAACGAGCGCAAAGGGTCTACACCATCTTGTCTGGGAGATTGTTGATAATAGTATTGATGAAGCTTTAGCTGGATATTGTACAGATATTAATGTCATTATTGAAAAAGATAACAGTATTACAGTTATTGATAATGGACGGGGTATTCCTGTTGGAATTCAAGAGAAAATGGGACGTCCAGCTGTAGAGGTTATTCTTACTGTTCTCCATGCAGGTGGGAAATTTGGCGGCGGAGGATATAAAGTATCTGGTGGACTTCATGGTGTAGGTGCATCAGTTGTAAATGCCTTATCCAGCCTTCTAGAAGTTTATGTCCATCTGAACGGAAAAATCCATTACCAAAAATATGAACGTGGTGTTCCGATGTCTGACTTAGCCGTTATTGGCGATACAGATCGTACTGGGACAACAATTCATTTTGTTCCTGATGATCAAATTTTCACAGAAACACGCGAATATGATTATGAAACGCTAGGAATTCGTTTACGTGAACTGGCATTTTTAAACAAAAATATCAAAATCACGATTGAAGATAAACGAGTAGAAAACAAGAAAAACGAGTATCTTTATGAAGGCGGCATCAAGTCATACGTTGAGCATTTAAACAGAACCAAGGAAGTCATTCATGAAGAACCAATTTTTATCGAGGGAGATAAAGATGGTATTGTTGTAGATGTTGCCCTGCAATATAACGAAAGTTACACAAGTAATATCTACTCCTTCGCTAATAATATCCACACTTATGAAGGTGGTACTCATGAATTTGGTTTTAAATCAGCATTAACCAGAGTCATAAATGATTATGCTAGAAAAAATGGCCTCATTAAAGAGAATGATGCGAATCTTTCTGGTGAGGATGTGCGTGAAGGTTTAACAGCGATTGTATCAATTAAGCACCCTGATCCACAATTTGAAGGACAAACAAAAACCAAATTGGGAAATTCAGAGGTTCGTACCATTACAGATACTATTTTCAGTGTGCATTTTGAAAAATTCCTGCTTGAAAATCCTGGAGATGCTAAAAAAATTGTCGAAAAGGGCTTAATGGCGACAAGAGCACGACTTGCTGCAAAAAAAGCGCGTGAGCTTACTCGTCGGAAAAGTGCTTTAGAGGTTTCTAGTTTACCTGGTAAATTAGCGGACTGTTCTTCTAAAGATCCATCTATAAGCGAAATTTATATTGTTGAGGGAGACTCTGCCGGTGGGTCTGCTAAACAAGGCCGTGACCGTCATTTTCAAGCGATTTTACCTTTAAGAGGAAAAATCCTTAATGTTGAGAAGGCTCGTTTAGATAAAATCCTCTCTAACAATGAAGTTCGAGCTATGATTACGGCAATCGGAACTGGAATTGGCGAAGATTTTGATATTTCTAGAGCTCGTTATCATAAGGTTGTTATCATGACCGATGCGGATGTCGATGGTGCTCATATTCGTACTTTATTATTAACCTTTTTCTATCGTTATATGAGACAAATACTTGAGGCTGGTTATGTATATATTGCTCAACCACCGTTATATAAGGTTCAACAAGGTAAACGAATTGAGTATGCCTATAATGACGTCGAGTTAGAACGAATTTTCGCAGAATTACCTAGTAGTCCTAAGCCAAATATTCAACGCTATAAAGGTCTTGGAGAGATGAATCCTGGTCAATTATGGGAAACAACCATGGATCCATCTACTAGAACTATGCTTCAGGTTAGTCTAGAAGACGCTATTGAAGCGGATGAAACCTTTGAAATGTTGATGGGTGATAAAGTAGAACCTCGTCGCAACTTCATCGAGGCAAATGCAAAATACGTAAAGAATTTAGATATATAAAAAAGCGGAAGCGGCTATTTTTAGTTTTAGGAAAGCACAGGACTAGCCGGACTAAAAGGTAGTTGTTTAACCTTTTGATTGGTGCGGTCTTATGATAATCAAGGAGCTAGCCGCTGAAGCAATAGGGAAAACGTAAGGGTAGAGGATTGACCGCTATCCTCCTTTTTTCTTTTACCCAGATTCAAGGATGAGCAATACAAGAAACTTTTCATCCTAAACAGGAGGTACCAAAAATGGCTGAAACACCAAATTCTCAAATAAAAGAGATTAATATTAGTCAGGAAATGAAAACTTCCTTTCTTGACTATGCGATGAGTGTTATTGTATCGCGTGCACTTCCAGATGTTCGTGATGGATTAAAACCTGTTCATCGGCGGATTTTATATGCAATGCACGACCTTGGAATGCACTCGGACAAACCGTATAAAAAGTCTGCTCGTATCGTTGGTGATGTAATTGGTAAATATCATCCACATGGTGATTCTGCCGTTTATGAAACCATGGTCCGTATGGCCCAGGATTTTAACTATCGCTATATGCTTGTTGATGGTCATGGAAACTTTGGTTCAGTAGACGGTGATTCTGCAGCAGCAATGCGTTATACAGAATCAAGAATGTCCAAGATTTCAATGGAACTATTGAGAGATATCAACAAAGACACCATTGATTATCAAGATAACTATGATGGTGAGGAAAGAGAACCAGTAGTTCTCCCAGCACGTTTTCCAAACCTGTTAGTCAATGGTACAACAGGTATCGCTGTTGGAATGGCTACCAATATTCCTCCCCATCAGCTTGGTGAGATAATTGATGGTGTGTTAGCGATAAGCCATGATCCTGAGATTACCACGCAAGAGTTAATGGAGATTATCCCGGGTCCAGATTTTCCTACCGGAGGACAAATTTTAGGACGAAGTGGTATTCGGAAAGCTTATGAAACAGGAAAAGGTTCAATTATCGTACGGGCAAAGGTAGTAATTGAAACAAAATCAAATGGTAAAGAAGTCATCATCGTAAATGAGCTACCTTATCAAGTAAACAAAGCAAGATTGATTGAAAAAATTGCTGATTTAGCTCGCGATAAGAAAATTGAAGGAATTACTGACCTTAGAGATGAATCTGACCGGAATGGGATGAGGATTGTCATTGAGGTCCGAAAAGATGCTAATGCAAATGTCCTTTTAAACAATTTGTATAAACACACAGCTTTACAAACTGGCTTTGGAATAAATACTTTAGCTCTTGTAGGTGGACAACCAAAGGTATTGACGTTAAAGCAATGTCTAGTTCATTACTTAGATCATCAAATAGTGGTCATTCGTCGTAGAACGGAATTTGAACTTCGTAAAGCAGAAGCTCGAGCACATATTTTAGAAGGCTTAAAAATAGCATTAGACAATCTTGATGAAGTAATTCGCATAATCCGTGGCTCTAGAACAGCTGATATTGCCCGGGAAGGATTAATCTCCCAGTTTCAATTATCAGAAAAACAAGCTCAAGCAATCCTTGATATGAGATTGCAACGTTTAACCGGATTAGAACGAGATAAAATTGAGGAAGAATATCAAAGCTTAGTGGCTCTGATTGCAGAATTGAAAGCAATTCTAGCTGATGAAGAAAAAATATTAGTAATTATAAGAGAAGAACTAACGGAAATTAAGGAAAGATTTAATGATAAACGCCGCACTGAGATTATCACCAGTGGAATTGAAATGATTGAGGACGAAGACTTGATTCCAAAGGAAAGTATAGTCATTACTTTAACTCATAATGGTTATATCAAACGTCTTCCAGTTTCTACATATCGTTCACAAAAACGGGGCGGTCGAGGAATTCAAGGAATGAACACAAATGAAGATGATTTTGTTGAACACTTAATCACTACTTCCACTCATAATACAATCCTGTTCTTCACTAACAAAGGAAAAGTATATCGTTCCAAAGGATATGAAATCCCAGAATATAGTCGGACCGCAAAAGGTTTGCCAATCATTAATTTGCTAGAAATAGATAAAGGCGAATGGGTCAACGCTATTATCCCTGTTGAGGAATTCGTAGATGATTGGTCGTTATTCTTTACTACGAAGCAAGGGGTTTCAAAACGTTCTCCATTAACATCATTTGCTAACATTCGAAATAATGGCTTAATTGCTCTTAATTTACGGGAGGAAGATGAGTTAATTTCTGTTAGAATGACTGATGGTAGTAAAGAAATCATTATTGGAACGAAAAAAGGAATGCTGATTCGTTTCCCAGAAACCGATGTTCGATCAATGGGTAGAACTGCAACTGGTGTTAAAGGGATTAACCTAGATGAAGATGACGAAGTTGTTGGAATGGAAGTATTGGAAGATAATACAGACATCTTAATCGTTACCCAAAAAGGTTATGGCAAACGTACTCCTGCTATTGAATATCGAATTCAAGGTAGAGGTGGTAAAGGGATAAAAACATGTAATATTACCGATAAAAACGGAAATCTTATATCGATGAAAGTCGTAACTGGCGAAGAGGATATCATGTTAATTACTACCGGCGGTGTGTTAATTAGAATGGATGTCAATGATATTTCTTCTATGGGAAGAAACACACAAGGAGTTAGACTGATTCGATTAGGGGAAAGCGAACACGACCAAGTTGCTACCGTTGCCAAGGTAGAAAAGGAAGAAGAAAAGACTGAGGAACCAGAGGATGTAACTGAGAGTGACTCCAGTGAATCCAATGAATCCTCAAGTGAAGTAATTCCTACTGATGAAGAAAAAGAATAAGAACTAAAGATGAAAAGGTGGCCTTTAATTAAAGGTCATCTTTTTTTAGTTGAATTTATGGTTCGGACTGTATATTTAAAGTGAAAATTTTTTTTGAAAAAATACCTTGCATTTAATGTATGAATCCTATAGAATATTACGAGTCAGCAAAAACGACATTATTATTATTTCGATAGTGTTAAAAATAAAATACTTGCATTAGTTTGCTAGACGTGTTATATTATTAAAGTCGCTTAACGGCGACGCGAAAAATTGCTCTTTGAAAACTAAACAAACAAACGTCAACAATATTATTTTTT
>CALCRD010000550.1 GCA_937894355.1 uncultured Bacillus sp. | reverse complement strand
TTTTTCTTCATTCACTACCGCGGCACTGACCGGGGTCAATTTGTCGCCTGACTCCCAAACCCAACCAAATCGTTTGCCAAACAAATCAACTGGAATCGTTTGTTGCACATCAGAAGCGGTGGTAATAATCGCCCGCGCTTCTAATGTAGCTGCAACCTCATGGGTTAATTCATTGGCACCGCCAAGATGTCCTGACAAAACGCTAATGACATTTTCGCCACGATCGTCAATCACCACCACCGCTGGATCTTTCTTTTTATCCTTTAGCAAGGGCGCAATCATTCGAACAACGGCCCCTAAGGAAATAATAATGATTAGCCCACGGTATTGAGGGAAAAGCGCCGGAAAAAGAAGGCGCACACTCCCGGTAAAGGTTTGAATGCCGAGCGCTCGCTCATCGCCTTTAGAAAATTTGTCCATATAATAGATATCAGCGTTCTGAAACGATTGTCCCAGTTTGCGGGCGATTTCTGTTCCATGCTTGGTAATCGAAACTATGGCATAGTCATCTTGGTGCTCGATGGTCGGGATGATCCCCTCCTTGAGCTCAATCATTTGGTATCGACCTTTCGGCGGAATCCATGGGTAAAATGTTTATCATAAAGTTTTGAACGATAATCCTTATTATGAATATTTTCATCTAATGCCCAGCCTGCTAAAATCATCGCTTGACTGCGAATCCCATTGGCTCGCATAGCTTCATCTAAGTTTTTCACAGTGGTACGAATGATCTTTTGGTCTGGCCATGTCGCCTTATAAACGACGACAACTGGAGTATACTCGCTCCAACCAGCATCGAGCAACTCTTTAATCACTTTTTTTGTCAATGTTGCACTTAAAAACAAGGCAATCGTACATTGATGTTCGGCCAAATCACGTAGCCTTTCCAATTCTGGAACCGGAGTTCGGCCCTCTGCTCGGGTTAAAATAACCGTCTGGGTCAAATCTGGTATCGTTAACTCCGCCTCAGCTGCCGCAGCAGACGCAAACACCGAACTAACGCCAGGGATAATTTCCACTGAAATACCCGCTTTTTTTACTAGAGCAATTTGTTCCATAATCGCTCCGTACATCGCTGGGTCACCTGTATGAACCCGAACAACCTTGTTGCCCTGCTGAATCCGCTCCACCATCACGTCAACCATCTCTTGTAAATGCATCCCTGCCGTTTTCAGAATTTCTGCAGATGGCTTGGCTTTTTGAACAAGCTCTTCACTTACTAGAGAATCTGCATAGAGAACAACATCCGCTTCCTGAAGCAGTTTTAATCCTTTTACTGTAATTAAATCAGGGTCACCAGGACCTGCACCGATAATGTATAGTTTCATTATTTTCGCACCACCATTAATGTTAAATATTCTAGCTCTACACCATCAAGCTCGGAAGCTTTCCAAATGATTTCTTCATCTGAAGTTACCTTAGTTATAACCGATGCCTTATCAAGTAACTCTAAATCCCGTAACACCCCAAGCATCGAATCAATCACCTTTGCTACTTTGATAAAAATAACGCAGTCATTGTCCTGTAGTACTTTTTTCATCGCTTCATAGTCATCCTGCGCTGGAACGATTGCCACCTTTTCATCCCCATCAGCTAGCGGTAGGCCAAGCCTAGCAGCAGCACCGTTAATCGAAGAAATTCCAGGGACTACCTCAATTTTCACTTCTGGAAAGCGTTCCTGCATAAGTCGCATCATGTGAATGAAGGTACTGAACAACAGTGGATCACCTTCGGTAACAAAAGCCACATCTTTTCCTTGCTGGAGCTTTTCCCAGACATTCTCAACCGTTTCGTTCCATTTTTCCGCTAACACGTCTTTATCCTTTGTCATTGGGAACACGAGCCCGATTAATTCCTTTTCCTGTGGATTGAAATAAGCATCGATGATTTTTTGGGCATAACTCTTGCTTCCCCTTTGTTTTTTCGGATAAGCAATAACCGCTGACTCTTTTAATTTTCGAAATGCCTTTATGGTAATCAGTTCAGGATCCCCAGGACCCACCCCTAAGCCGTATAATGTACCTAGCATTGTTTTTCCCCTTCCTCTCGCTCCGCCGCAATGATGTAAATCGGATTTAATGACTCAAATCTTGTTAAATCTAAGATAGGTTGACTTCTAGAAATTTGCACTAAAGTGATTTCCGTTTTGTAACCTCGTTGTTTAAATGCGGACGTTGCCTCGGCTAAATTTTCGATAGTAGCTGCGTTCAAGACAATCCGTCCGTTTTCATTTAATCTATTGCAGCAAACATCTAAAATGCCTGACATTCCCCCACCAGTACCGCCAATAAAAACGGCATCAGGGTTAGGGAAATCAGCTAATCCTTCTGGAGCTTTTGCCTGCACCACCGTTGCATCAACACGAAATTTAGCTAGATTGGCGCGACAATTTTCTAAATCGGCCTCATTTTTTTCTACGGCAAAGACTTGGCCTTCGCGGGCAATTCGGCCGGCTTCAATCGCCACAGAACCGGTACACGTTCCAACATCCCAAACGACACTATTCTCTTTTAGCTTTAAAGCACTAATGCTTAATGTGCGGATTTCCTTTTTAGTAATAAGACCCTTTAATGGTTTTCGTTGAATAAATTCTTGATCCTCGATTCCAATCGACCATGACGGATCTTGTGTGGTTTTCTTTAGGATTAGGACATTTAATGGAGAAAATGATTCATCGAGCATGTCCTCTAGTGTAAACCAGCGACAACGTTCGGTTTCCCCACCTAAGTTTTCAGCAACAAATGCCTGGTATTCGGTCATCCCAAACGATAATAAATAGTGAGCAATTTGGTTTGGAGAGTTGTCCGCGTCCGTTAAGATAGCGATTTTTTCCTTGCCGTCAATCCGTTGAGCCAGACCCTTCATGCTTCTTCCATGAACACTAGTTAAATAAGCATCCTGCCAAGGTTCGCCCATCCTAGCAAATGCCAACTGAATCGAGCTAACATTAGGGAAAATATCGATTTTCAGTTTGCTAGATAAATAGCCACCAAGTCCATAAAACAAAGGATCACCTGAAGCTAGGATAACAACATTACGCTCTTCATTTTGCAATCGTTCTATAAGGGTAGATAGGCTACCTTCGATGTTGATTTTATCGCCTTGGTAAT
>CALCRD010000549.1 GCA_937894355.1 uncultured Bacillus sp. | reverse complement strand
TCTTCATCTGGAGCTTGCACTAAAGCTAGCGCTTCTTGTTCATTTATTTCATAACCACCAATTACGTTGTTCGCTAATTCCTTCCAGTTGTTCGTTACCTTTGTCTCCATTATCTAAGTCCTCTTTTCTAAAAAATTAAAATAATTGCCTTGGAGAATTGCTTCCCTTTTTGTGAAAATATATTTCGTGTTCTAACGTTAACTAAAATTTAATTTTGGTTAACATAACAAAAAGTAACACATAATGGCAATAATTACAATTCTTAATTTTAATAAATGGGAATTTTTAAAATTAACAAATGAGCTATTTTGGACAAAATATATTGGAAATGACCATTTTAGGAGGGTAAATATGACAAACCGTAATGACAATCGTGAACGTATAAACAAATATCCAAATAATAAAAAACAAGATACTGAATTTGGCATTGACATTAATTTTCGAAGCGAAATAGCGAAAAGAAATTTACAAAATAAACCTAAATAATTTTGTAACAATTCTTCAGAAAGGACTGTCTCTCCTATATTAAAACGGTCCTACAGACTTACGAGGACCGTTTTTTTCATTTGCTCCACCAAAATATTTTGGCGCAAGTTAGCATTCAAGTTTACACTATAGAAAACGAGTGACGAGGAGATACAGGATGAGTAACAAAAAATGGGCAATCGTAACCGGATCTTCAAGTGGATTTGGTTTATTATCTGTACTGGAGTTAGCGAAAAATGGCTTTCAAGTTATTGCTACTATGAGAGATATGAGTAAATCAGCGAAACTTTTGGAACTAAGTCAAGCGCAAGATATTTCGGAGTTTATTCACTTGCACCCTCTGGATGTAACTTCAAAACAATCCATTATGGATTTTAAGAATTATCTTTCTAAATTTAATTCGATTGATGTACTAGTGAACAACGCTGGCTATGCACTGGGTGGATTTAGCGAGGAAATTTCAGTAGATGAATTCAGGTTACAATTTGAGACGAATGTTTTTGGCGTCATCTCTGTTACTCAGGTTGTCCTCCCTCTCATGCGGGCACAAGGAAAAGGGAGAATTATCAACATGAGTAGCATCAGCGGCAAAATTGGCTTTCCTGGATTATCTCCCTATGTTGCCTCAAAGCATGCCCTTGAAGGTTTTAGCGAGAGTTTGCGTCTCGAGTTAAAGCCATTCGGAATCGATGTGAGTCTTGTTGAGCCTGGTTCCTATCAGACAAATATTTGGGCCTCGGTGGATGCTACTGAACGAAAGCAAAATTCACCCTACCATGCTTATATGTCTGCCCTGCTAAATGAAATTGAAGCTGGGAAAACCAACCATGGCGATCCGCTCGATGTCGCAAAATTAGTAGCTAAAATCGCAGCACAACCGCAAACTCCTAACTTAAGATATCCAATTGGAAAAGGCGTTAAAAGCAATATTTTCCTAAAAAACCTCTTCCCGTGGAAAATGCTTGAAAAGATCATTTTGAAGCGATTGTTATAAGAAAAGCGGAAGCGGCTTGCACAGGGGCGACAAGCAAAAGACGAGCCGGCCTAAAGGTCGTTCTTTGACCTTTTGGACGGATTGGCTTTTGACTCGAGCCCCTAGTCGCTGCAGCTAGTCACTATTCTAATTTTAAAATTTTATACTTATTTATTAATAAGAACAATTCTCTCTCTTTCACCCTCGAAAAATAATCTTAGAGCCTCCTCCTTTTATCGTTTGAATAATTTGCATGTGGTTGTAAAGAATAAGCATACATATTCAAGGTAGCTAACCATAAGCAACAATATAGGAGGTTTTTCAATGGATCGTGATCAATTAGAGCAATTAGGTGATGAATTAAGAGAAATTGGTCATAAAAGGCGGGAATTAGCCGAGCAAATCTTTCAAGAGGTACAAGATGGAGATAATCAATCGTCAAAGTCTTTGTATCAAGAATTAAGCCATATTTCTGATCAAGCGATTGAAATTATTTCGCGGCAAAAGCAAATGTTTGATCAGGAAGTACAAAATATTTAGTTTAAGAAGAAAAGAACCTGCTCTCGACGAATATTCGTCCTATAGAGCAGGTTCTTTTTACATGACAAAAATGTAAGGTTAACTAGTAAATTGTAAGGTAAAGTTATGGATACTACCTTTAATGTTCTATATATTGGAAATACAGAACGTATTAAGGGGAGAGTGTTAGAAATGGAAATCATGTTAGAGGCTGTTAACTTAAAAAAAACTTATGGATCAAAAAATCAAACATTTGCCGCCATTCATGATTTTGAAATGCAAATAGCTCGTGGAGAATTTGTAGGGATAATGGGACCCTCCGGTGCTGGAAAAACAACATTGTTAAATATTTTATCGACGATTGATTCTCCCACATCAGGCTGCATCGTAATTAATCGAAAAAGGATTTTAAATCTGTCTGATGAGGAGCTAGCGACGTTTCGTAGAGATCAAATTGGTTTTTTGTTTCAGGACTATAACCTACTTGATACAATGACTGTCAAGGAAAATATAATACTTCCTTTAGCACTCGCCAATGTTCCCGCTCGTAAAATAGAGGAACGAGTTGAGTACCTTGCTAAGATATTTGGGCTTGAGCAAATTCTAAATCAATATCCCCATGAAATATCAGGAGGTCAAAAACAACGGACAGCGACGGCCCGTGCAATCATTACCAATCCAAGCATTGTTTTTGCGGATGAACCTACTGGTGCCCTAGATTCTAAATCAGCCTACAACCTGCTACAAACATTGTCTAAGCTAAACAGTGAGGAAAATGCGACCATCCTTATGGTTACCCACGATGCTTATGCAGCGAGCTTTTGCGGTCGGGTATTGTTTATTAAGGACGGTGTCATGTTTACCGAACTGCGAAAAGGAGACCAAACAAGAGAACAATTTTTCAGGCGGGTTATTGATATTTTAGCAACACTTGGTGGTGGTGGACAACATGACGATAATTGAAATTGCTAAGCGGAATATTCGGAAAAACCTAAAGCAATATCTCCTTTATTTTTTCCCGATGGTATTCAGCATCAGCATTTATTTTACGTTTATTTCAGTTCAATACAACAGCCAGATCGTTGAATCCATGATCACACTAGGAAAAATTGAACCGGCTTTTAAAACGGCTTCTATCTTCCTGTTACTTTTTTCAGCAATTTTTATTTGGTACTCAAACATTTTTTTTATAAAAAAACGAAAAAAAGAAATTGCCTTATATAGTTTGTTTGGAATGCAAAAGGAGCAAATTGGAAAACTTTTATTCTTTGAAAATCTGATTATTGGCTTAATCGCTTTAGCACTTGGAGTTGGAATTGGGGCCCTTTTCTCAAAATTATTTGTGATGATTCTTATGAAACTAATGGGCTTTACCTTTTTGGCAACCTTCCAAATCGTAATAAATGCAGTCATCCAAACAATAGTGGTATTTTTCATAATTATTGCCATTATATCATTCAATAATTATCGAATTATTTATCGAAATACGCTAATCCAACTGTTAAATGCAGAAAAACACGCGGAAAGGCAACCGAAATCATCGTGGATTTCGGCAGTAGTTTCTTTCCTTTTACTCGGGGCTGGGTATACAATTTTATTTCAACCAATCGACTCGAGTGTTTGGGACAAATTTGGCTTTAATGGTGTCCTATTTTCATTATTGTCGCTGACGATTGGAACCTTTTTATTCGTTAGAGCCTTCATTGTTACCCTTTTAAAAAAACTCAGCAGTTTTAACAGTATATATTTTAAAGGAATCAATTTAATCAGTATTAGTAGTTTATTATTTCGCATCAAAAGCAACATCATGGTTCTAACGATTATTGCTCTACTAAGTACAATCACGCTATTTGCCATTGGTACAACAACTGGCCTTTACTATAATATGAACAAAATCATTTCTGACAGCTATCCTGTTAGCATGATGTATAGTGTGGTGGATGCCGCGAAAGACGGAAAAATCAAACAAATAATAAACAAGAATTTAAAGGACCAGATACTTCTAGAAACACAAGCTGACTATCTCAAGGTAAACGGGGATTTATCCACAACAGGAAGGATGGGTGCTGATTTTCAGATTAACGTCATATCAGAGAATACCTATCAACAGCTATCAGAAAAACTAGGAATTGAACCAAAGAAAAAGCTTAGCGGCAATGAATCTATTATTTTTTATGATGGCAATCTTGATCAAAACACCGATCCATACACAGGAAAAACTGTTAATTTAACGGAGCAAGAAAAGGTGAAAATTACTTTTTATCAACAGGAAACTCTGTTTAATCAAGATTACTACCCAGCCTATATGGCTATTTCTGATGAACTTTACCAAAAATTAGCTAGCCAAACAAACGAAAATAAGCTAAAAATTTACCAAATAAAAAATGAAAATGCTGCGGGCAAGACCTTTGATAAGATACAAAATCTGATTCATGATGGAGCAGATTTCATAGAAACAGAAAATGAAAATCTCTTTTTGACTCGTTATCATTATTACCAGGAATTGAAGCAAACCTATGGCCTACTAAATTTTATAAGTGTATTTTTAGGGTTTGTATTTTTACTAGCAACAGCAAGCATCCTTCATTATAAGCAATTAACTGAGGCTACATCCGACCAACCACGTTATGATATCTTAACAAAAATCGGGTTGAACAATAAACAAACAAAACAGGCAGTTGGTAAGCAGTTATTTTTAATTTTCTCGATTCCACTCGTATTGGGGATTGCACACAGTGCTGCATTATTAACCCTATTTGCGAGGTTCATCCATTTAGATATGGTTCTTCCGTTTATTTTTGCAACAGTTGCATATCTCATAATCCATATTAGTTTTTATTTTCATACAAAGCACAAGTACCTTTCGATTTTGAAAAATTAAATCCATTGCAAAATGACATAGCCTTTAAGGTTATGTCATTTTTTGATAAGGCTGTTTTCTTAAAGTTTGTTGTTAAAATCTTAAACCCGATTTTAACGTGATAGCAGCTATTTTGTAGCTTGAAAGTTAATTTGCAAGCTCTTTTCTCATAAATGTTTGCTGTTTACTGTCAAATCTCTTCATTCTCATCTTAAAAAGCAACAATGTTTGAGAAAAGAGCCTTTGATAATGAATAGTTATGTAATATTTGGTAAAATTAATGAAACTATAAAGAAAGTAAACGAGGTAAGCGAATGGAACAAGAACAATATATTAGAAGAATTCAACTAAAACGAGAAGAAATCCCTGTATTTGATCAATACCCATTTAACTTACCTTGTATTAAGGACTTGGATGTGCTCCAGCTTCATCCTCATGTTACGTTTATTGTTGGTGAAAATGGCATGGGGAAATCGACTTTACTAGAAGCTATTGCCATTTCACTTGGTTTTAATCCAGAAGGTGGTTCGTTGAATTTCAATTTTAGCACCTATAATTCACATTCGAATTTAGAAAATTATTTGCAGGTTATTAAAGGTATAAAACGCCCTAAGGACGGCTTTTTCCTTCGTGCGGAAAGCTTTTATAATGTTGCCTCCAATATCCAAAATCTAGATAATGATCCTGATGCCCGTGGCCCACGGGTAATCGATTCCTTTGGAGGCGTTTCGCTCCATGATCAGTCACATGGTGAGGCTTTCTTTGCTACATTTAATAATCGCTTTCGTGGAGATGGATTTTACATTTTAGACGAGCCTGAGGCTGCCCTATCACCTTTGCGGCAATTGTCGATGGTGGCTAGAATTCATGATTTAGTTCGCGATAACTCCCAATTCATCATTGCGACCCACTCTCCTATTATTATGTCTTATCCATCAGCTAAGGTGTTTGAGCTAGCCGAGGAGGGCATAAGAGAGACGAAAGTTGAAGACACTAATCACTACCGCTTAATGAAACAATTTTTTGAGGATAAAAACAGAGTCCTCCATCATCTGTTGGAGGACTAAATAAGTTTGGCACTATCTAAGAATATGAAAACAAGCTACTTCCTCCGATAAAAAGTCTCGCCCTCTTTCGGAAAAAATATGGTCGCTTCTGTATAGCAGCCATTTTCTGATGAATAGGACAGGCTGTGCCCTAGGTTTTCTGACATTTTTTTCGCTAAATATAGTCCCATCCCTGTTGACTTTTGATGATCCCGACCGTTTTTTCCAGTAAAGCCTTTATCAAAAATACGCGGTAGATCCTCGGCATCAATTCCAATACCGTTATCCCTGATGCTAATTGTTCTCGCTTTTTCATCTATTCGAATTTGAATCTCGCCCTTCGTACCTGAGTATTTTAAGGCATTGGACATGATTTGGATGATGATAAAATATAAACCTTTTTTATCAGATAAAACGGTGAATCCGCCGGATAGGCTCATTTTCAGTGCAATCTTTTTAGCTAAAAAGGTTTTCGTATTGGATTTAATCGCATTCTTTAGAGTGCGTTCGAGGTCAACCTCCTGAATTAGATAATCCTTATGGAAATCGCTAAGCCTTGCATAATAAAGAGCTTGCTCTAGGAAGTATTCAATCTTATCCATTTCCTCTGCTAAGCTCTCGGAATGCTCCTCGACCTCATAAATCATCCTACTTACCGAAACTGGCGTTTTTATTTCATGAAACCAGGATGTCATATATTCGAGCCATTCCTTATTTTCGTGAGTATTTTTTGCAATTTCATTAAGATAGTTTTCTTGCTGCTTTTTAAGGATTTGCAGATAGACTTCCGCTTCCTTGGAAACCGCTTTTGGAAAATGAATGACTTCATCATGACTTTGATAGGATTCAAGTTCTCTATAAAAAGCTATCTTATAAAGGTAATTGAGTAATAAATAGCTTGCAAAAATGATAGATGCCACGATAATGATATAAGTTATGCTACTCCGTTCAGCCATTAATCCAGAATCGACTAGAATAACAGTTACGACAAAACTAATAATTAAAAGATAAGTAACAATTAGCCATTTTTGGTCCTGTAAGTAATCAAAGAATCTCATGGCAAAATATATCCTTGTCTTTTTTTCGTAAGTATAGCATCCTTCAATCCAATCGATTCTAGCTTTTTACGAAGACGGGTTACGTTAACAGTTAAAGTGTTGTCATCGATAAATTGTTCATCCTCCCAAAGCTCCTTCATGATTTTATCCCTTGAAACAATTTCTCCTGCTTTTTTCATCAATATGTATAAAATATGAAACTCATTTTTTGTAAGAGCGACCGATTGGTTTTGGTAATGAACGGTTGAGCTTTGAATATTTAGAATTAGTCCCCCCGCCTCCAATATGTCCTTCTCACCGTTCTGCTTGGCGTGGGAACGACGTAGGATCGCATTCATCTTCGCAACTAAAACCTCGAGGGAAAATGGCTTTTGGATAAAATCATCTCCCCCCATATTCATCGCCATAATGATATCCATGTTGTCTGTACGTGAAGATATAAATATGATTGGCACATCTGATATATGTCTAATCTTCGTGCACCAGTAGAAACCATCAAAGCAAGGAAGATTTATATCTAACAGGACTAAGTTTGGTTTAATCTTATTAAATGGTGAAATTATTTCATCAAAGTCATCTGAAATATAAGGGTCAAACCCCCATTTTTTTAGATAATCATGGGTCATCGTACGAATCTTTAAATCATCTTCAATTATCAATACTTTATACATATTTGGAATGATCCTTTACAATTATTTAAGATAAAATTAATCTTCGTCTTCTTCATCAATTAGATGCAAAGAATAATAACAATTACATAAATTGTCATGAAATCCCCAGCCAATATCAGCTGAGTCATTGACTACTTTTTCCAATCGTTCAGCAAAGGCATAAAAGAATTCGTCCTCGGCATCACAAATAGAAACCACTTTTGCATACATATTTCCAATATTGTTGTAAAAAGGTGCATCAATATCACCGTAAGTATTTGTAAAATCTACACCTAATTCCACAAAATAAAGCATTAAATCGCAAGTCCTCTTTTTATCGCCAGTTGTTTTTTTAAATGTATTAATCTCTTTTTTTGCTACAGCAAAGCGCAGTTTTCCATGACCTCTGTCTGGAAAAAACTCGTTCAAAATCCTCCTTTGGCAATTGGAAAACAACTCCTCCACTGCCTCGTCTCCAAGAAATTTACTAGCTAGATAATTTTCAGTATCCTTGCTAATTTTAGATAACTCAACCACAAGCTGGATTAAGTCTTTTTGGTCATATTGTTTTAATTGCTTTTTTAGCTCATTTACTTTTAGTTTCATAACTGCCCCCAGGTAGAAAAAGGATTTATTAGCAAAATTTATCTACCTATCTATTATATAATAATGATTTTGGTAGGTTAATAGTGAGAATTAACTTAGTTTTCTTGTAATTTCGCTTTGCAGGGAAAACTGAGTTGAAAGCATTAAAAAGTGAAACTATCACCACCATCGTTGGATATTCCTTTCCTCTGTTGGTAATAGTTTCACTGCTATAAATAAGTTATATAATTATATCAATTTCCTTAATTCCTTTATTTCGGTCTCATTACTTATTGATCTAAATGATAGAAGTTCAATCAATGCCTGTTGTTTCTTTTGATTTGATTCAAAAGCTTTGGTGCTTCCTCCGAGAGAATCCTCCAAGGCTTGATATTGTGCAGGAATAGTAGAGATTCTCTGTTCGATACTTTTTTGACCTTTTTCTAAGTTTGCTAGTCGACCGATTACATTTTCAAACTGTCCATTTACTTC
>CALCRD010000548.1 GCA_937894355.1 uncultured Bacillus sp. | reverse complement strand
AGTAAAATCGGCTTTTGGATTTTACCGAGTAAAATCGGCTTTTGGATTTTACCTCCCTACGATAAGTCAACATCGAAGTGAAAACCGCACTTCGTGTTTCCTTTATCTCAGTCGATGTGCTATAAGTTCATACGCCGCTGACCAAGGCGCTTGCGCTTTTCTAATATTTGGTAGGTGAAAAAGGCTATGGAGCCTGGGAAAAGTCACAGAGGGATGATGAAAGGCGTTTTAATTTTAACAATTGGCGCGATTATTACCAAAATATTAAGCGCTAGTTATCGAATTCCCTTTCAAAATATGGCTGGAGATATTGGATTTTACATATATCAGCAGGTTTACCCATTTTATGGGCTGGCGCTCGTCTTAACAACCAGCGGTTTTCCAATTATTATTTCCAAGTTTTACGCGGAGAAAAAAGCTCAAAATGATTTAAAGAGTGCGACTCAGTTTTTAATTATATCGTTTTTTTTCTTGGTTCTATTAGGGATTGCTTCTTTCTTAGCGATGTATTTTGGTGCAGATCTGTTAGCGGCAAAAATGCAGGATGGAAAATTAGCGATTTTATTTAAAGTAATCTCGATTATTTTTATTATTTTACCGTTTACCGCCGTTCTCCGAGGTTATTTTCAAGGGAATGACATAATGATGCCAACGGCCGTTTCACAAGTTGGCGAACAAATGATTAGAGTGGTAACAATTTTAATGTTAACCTACATTTTTATGACTGGGAATTTTTTGGATAAGAAAGAATTACTTTATGTCGTGGGGGCTGGGGCAACTTTCGGCTCCATTACCGGGGGAATTGTGTCTGTGGTAATATTGGGTTATTTTTGGAAACGAATGCGACGGGGGGGAAATCCCTCCTTTAGCGGTGTTTGGCAATCAATCCAATTAACAGAGATTGCTGAAATTGTTAAAGTATTATCGGTACAAGGGTTTGCCATTTGTATAACAGGAATGTTACTTATCTTCATTCAGCTGGCTGATTCGCTTAATTTATATCCATTACTTGTCCAAACAGGAATCGAGACAGAGGCTGCTAAAGCGCTAAAAGGGGTATATGATCGGGGACAGCCCCTACTGCAATTAGGAACGATATTAGCCACTTCAATGTCATTATCCTTAGTACCGTTAATTTCTAGTGGGAAATTAAGCAATAATAAAGCTTTTCTTTATCAAAAAATCCAAACTGCCCTGAAAATTAGTATTCTTGTTGGTGCAGGTGGTTCTATTGGCTTATTTTTTATCATAAAACCAACAAATCTTATGCTTTTCGATAGTGACGCCGGCTCAAGTGTTTTAGCAATTATAAGTTTATTAATTCTATTTTGTTCGGTCATTATTACGATTTCCAGCATTCTTCAAGGGCTAGGAAAGAGCGTTCTACCAGCTGCCATTATCTTATTTGGATTTGCGCTAAAGTTGTTACTAAATGTTCCATTAGTGAGGGAATTTGGAACGCATGGCGCGGCTATTTCTTCAGTAGTTGCCATGGTGGTGGTGTTAGTTTTATTAAGCCGGCAACTTAAAAAGATTTTTAACAGACGAATTTTGCCTAAGGGCTTTTTACCGACAATCGGTTTTGGCGGAGTACTGTTGGGCGGTAGTTTGCTAGGATACCTAAAAATTACAGATTTGTTTTTTTCTGATGTAAGACTAGCAGCTTCCTTTCAAGCTATCTCGGCCGTTATATTGGGAGGCTCGCTTTATTTAGTCTATGTCTTGAGAAGCGGGATGATCAAAGAAGAGGAGCTATTGCTACTCCCGTTTGGAAGTAAGCTTATGCTATTGTTGCCAGATAGAAACAGGAGATGATTGTTTATGAAAAAAGTGGTTATACTCGGATTAGGTGCTGGAGATATCGAACAGATTCCCTACGGAGTTTATAAAAAAATAACCCAAGCAAATCTAGTTTATTTACGAACAAAGGAACATCCAGTCATTACAGAGTTAGAGCAATCAAGCGTTCAAATGGTATCGTTTGATCAAGTTTACGAAAAACATGATCAGTTTGAACAAGTCTATCAGGAAATTTGTGAAACCTTATTACAAAAGGCAGAAACAGAAACGGTTATTTATGCGGTACCAGGTCATCCGCTTGTGGCCGAGCGTACTGTTCAATTATTGTTGGAAAAGGCCCCTGAACGAGGGATTGAAATAGAAATTGGCGGTGGCCAAAGCTTTATCGATGCCATTTTTCAGGCACTGCGAATCGATCCAATCGACGGATTCCAATTATTGGATGGAACATCCTTGACCCGTGATGCCATTAATCTATCTCAGCATGTGTTAATTGGGCAGGTTTATGATACATACGTTGCCTCAAATGTGAAATTGACATTAATGGAACGACTTCCCGATGATTATAAAATCTATGTAGTAACCGCTGCAGGTAGTGCGAACGAGCAGGTCCAAGAGATTCCGTTGTATGAGCTGGACCAAGCCATTGTTAAAGTAAATAATTTAACTTCTGTGTATGTTCCACCGGTTGCTGAGGAAGAAGTCCTTTATAAAGAGTTCAGCAAACTTCGCCAAGTGATTGCTGAGCTAAGAGGGCCGAATGGCTGTCCTTGGGATAAAAAGCAAACCTATCAAAGCCTAAAGAAATATTTGATTGAAGAAACTTATGAATTAATCGAAGCCATCAATAATGATGATCTTGACCATATGATCGAAGAATTAGGAGATGTATTGCTCCAAGTTATGCTCCATGCCCAGATTGGCGAGGATGAAGGCTATTTTTCCATCGATGATGTGATTGAAGGAATTACGGCAAAAATGATTCGCCGTCATCCCCATGTTTTCGGTAATGTCGCCGTAAATGGAGTGGAGGATGTCTTAACCAATTGGCAGGAAATTAAAAATCAGGAGAAGGAAACTCCTAAAGATGTCTCACTATTAGATAAGGTTGGAATAGCTCAGCCTAGTCTTATTAGAGCTTATGAACTGCAAAAGGAAGCTGCTAAAGTAGGCTTTGATTGGCAAGAAGTAGCTCCTGTGTGGGACAAGGTTAAGGAAGAACTTCAGGAATTTGAAGAAGAAGTGGTGAAAGCTGAAAACAATGAAAATATGCTAAAGGAATTTGGCGATATATTGTTTGCGTTGATTAATTTAGCCCGCTTTTATAAAATTCATCCTGAAGAAGCCTTGCTCGCCACAAATCAAAAATTCACAAATCGGTTTCGTTTTGTTGAGAACAGGGTAAAAGCTAGTGGTAAAGAGTTTAATGACCATAGCCTCGAACAACTTGACCATTATTGGGATGAAGCAAAAAAGCAAGGCATTTAAGCGATTGAGGAAGGGGAAATGACCCGTGCGTTTAGACAAATTTTTAAAAGTATCAAGGTTAATAAAACGGCGAACAGTTGCCAAAGAAATATCTGATCAGGGCAGAATTGACATTAATGGTCTACAGGCTAAGGCAAGTTCAACAGTTAAGGTCGGTGATATTCTGACGGTTAAGTTCGGTCAAAGAATTACGACGGTTAAAGTTGAGCGACTTCAAGAGTCTTCTCGTAAAGAAGAAGCGGCAGACATGTATACAATATTGAGTGAAGAGCGAAGAGCAGAGGCTGAGTTTTAGCCTCTGCTTTTCTGTTCTATTTAACCTTGCAGTTTCATACATATTTACAAAGGCCTGTACAAACGATTGTGAGGGATGAATAGTGAGCCAATATTATGAACAGAACCATAATAAACCACCCGTGCAAGACCATGATGTGATTATGAGAGGTAGAAGAATCCTAGACATTACTGGCGTAAAGCAAGTTGAAAGCTTTGATAATGAGGAATTTCTTTTAGAAACTGTCATGGGTTTTTTGGCTATTAGAGGACAAAACCTACAAATGAAGAATCTAGATGTCGATAAAGGGATTGTGTCAATCAAAGGGAAAATATTTGATTTGGTTTATTTAGATGAACAGCATGGAGATAAGGCTAAAGGGTTCTTTAGCAAGTTATTCCGATGACACTTTCTACACAATTTATTACCATGCTTGCAATGATTGGCATGGGGAGTTTTTTTGGCGCAGCCTTAGACACCTATAATAGGTTTCTAAAACGGGAAAAACGTAAACATTGGATTGTGTTTGTGAATGATGTCCTATTTTGGTTGATGCAGGGGCTAATCATTTTTTATGTACTCTTTATCGTGAACGAAGGCGAGCTAAGATTTTATATCTTTATCGCTTTGGTGTGTGGATTTGCCGCCTACCAAAGCCTAATGAAAAGAGTTTATTTAAAAGTGCTAGAATTAGTTATTTCCTGGATTGTGTCAATTTGGCAGTTTCTTGTTAAGCTGTTTCTCATCCTTATTTACAGGCCAATATTATCACTTTTTACTCTACTAATTTCGCTAATTATTGCGCTCGGAAAGGGTTTACTAGCTTTGGTGCAATTTGTCGGAAGGGCTAGTTGGTGGACTATAAAGCTTCTTTTCGCTCCAATTAGGATGGTATTGTTAATACTTTGGAAACTATTACCGAAAAGGATTAAAAAAAACGTCGAGAAGTTATATAATAGAAATGCAGGATTTTTTAAGAAAATAAAGAAATATGTGAGTACGATACTTAATCGCTGGAAAAAGCACACTAAGTGAGGAGGTGCGCCAACAATGAGTGCCACCAGAAGAGGGAATGTAGCGAAAATTCAAACAGAGTTAACTCAAAAACATGAAACTGAATTGTCCTATGCTTCAATTAGACGAAAACGACTAATAAGAAGACTAACCTTTTTTTGTCTGTTGGTTGTTGTCGCCGCCTATATTATGATTTCAACACTAGTGTCGCAAGCTGCTTCGCTTGAAAAAAAGGAAGCTGAAAAGGAAAAGGTTCAACAGGAATTAGCTGAATTGGAAACGAATCAGGAAATTTTCAAAGAAGAAATTATTAAACTTAATGATGATGAATATATAGCCAAGCTTGCTCGCAGGGACTATTTCTTATCAGAGGACAATGAGATTATTTTTAACATTCCCGAAGATGAGAAAGAGAAAAAAATAACCAAATAGATGGTTTTTTGACACGTTTTTTTTCCATTCAGTATAATATATAAAAGGTTGATTTTTTATCATTTTAAGGAGGATCATTTTTTATATGTCAATCGAAGTGGGCAGCAAGTTACATGGAAAGGTTACTGGTATTACTAATTTCGGGGCGTTTGTGGAACTGCCAGAGGGTACGACTGGTCTTGTTCACATTAGTGAGGTCGCAGACAATTACGTTAAAGACATTAATGATCATCTCAAGGTTGGAGATATGATTGAAGTAAAGGTTCTAAATGTTGAGAAGGATGGAAAAATAGGGTTATCAATTAAAAAGGCCAAAGACCGCCCTGTTGAACAATCTAAACCACAATCCTATACTCAGCGTCCACGTCAGAGTAGACCAAATGATCACCGTAACAATAATCCCAGAGGTGAGAACTTCGAATCAAAAATGGCTCGTTTCTTAAAGGATAGCGAAGACCGATTATCCTCATTAAAGCGTAATACCGAATCAAAACGTGGTGGAAGAGGAGCCAAAAGAGGCTAACTTGTTGCTTGTTTATATTCATAAAGCAGTTGTAACGGCTATTATATATTTACTTCTTAAAAGACATGTCTCCTTCAGACCTGTCTTTTTTTGTTTAGCAGGAAATGATAAATTTTTTGACTCGTGCGGATAAAATGCCGGAAAAGTACAAAAGGGTTGATCCAAAGTTACACTCTTTGGATCAACCCTTTTGATTTTCTGTTATGGCTTGCTTCGATTATTAGCCCCGAAAGAGAGCGAAGCTTTTTGTTATAGCGGCGGAGGGAGTCGAACCCACGACCTTTCGGGTATGAACCGAATGCTCTAGCCAGCTGAGCTACACCGCCGTAATTTAGACACAGGATTTATAATACAGAGGATTAATATATCTGTCAACGAATTTTTCGTAAAATAAGTTGATTCGCCTTTTAATGCCTAAACTCGGTTGCATGTATTGGTCGGGTATGGATATTCATAAGAGTTTTTATAGTTTTTCGTGGAAACAAGTCGAACAAATTATCTGTCAAGGGGTTAGATTCTGACAAAATATTAAAGGCTTCCCGTATATAATAGGTTGCAATAGTACGAGTAAGGGAGTGAAACTCATGGGAAAGTTAGAGCGGAATTTAATTGAACCTGGCGGAGAAGTAACGATGAATGGTTCAAAAAAAGATCTGTTCAGCGGTTTTGCTAAATTCCAAGTAAAGATAGAAACTTTTTTATTAAAAAAGGGGTTCATTCTCTTATTTATTGGATTTCTATTGGGACGAGCCTTAATTTTAGCAAAACTAACACCTTTTAGCCTGCCATTTTTTGCGGCTGTTTATTTAATAAAAAGGGACCGGGCCCCTTTAGCTCTCATTGGTTTAGTGGGGGGCGCTGCAACTTTATCTATGTCCGACGCTGTCTTAACCTTTGGAAGTGCAGTCATGTTTCTGATAGTTTACCGGTTTATCGAAAGATGGATAAAAAATGATATAAAAGTAGTCCCAACCATCGTGTTTTTTACTTTATTAATCGGAAACCTACTTCAAGGTTTTATTGAAGATCAAAACGTTTCTATCTATGAAGGAGTAATGGCGGGGGTTGAGGCTGGCTTAGGTAGCATTTTAACTTTGATATTTCAACAAAGTATCCCCTTGCTATTGATTAATAAAAGAAGGCAACCGTTAAAAACGGAAGAAATTGTTTGTTTGATTATCATGCTTGCATCGATTATGACAGGAACAATTGGGTGGTCTGTTTACGATTTATCAGTGGAACATATCATTTCTAGGTTCCTAGTGCTGTTATTTGCTTTTGTTGCAGGTGCCACGGTAGGGTCAACGGTCGGAGTAGTCACTGGTCTAATCTTAAGTCTGGCCAATGTTTCAAGCTTTTATCAAATGAGCCTTCTTGCTTTCGCTGGATTACTAGGTGGTTTGCTTAAGGAAGGAAAGAAAATTGGGGTCTCCTTAGGGTTGCTGATTGCAACTGTTTTAGTAGGAATGTATGGAGAAGGTGGCGGAGTTCTATTAAAAACTGTATCAGAAACAGCTGTGGCCATCTTAATCTTTATCCTTACTCCTCGGGTGTTCACGGTTAATCTGGCTAAGCATATCCCCGGAACAACAGAGTATGCCCAGGAGCAACAACAATATATGCGAAAAATGCGCGATGTAACGGCACAGAAGGTTTCTCAATTTTCAAATGTCTTCCAGGCGTTATCGAATAGCTTTGTTTCCAATGAAGATCAGGAAAAATCAGAAGACAATGGTTATGAGTTAGACTTTTTTTTAAGTAATGTCACTGAGAAAACTTGTCAAACCTGCTTTAAAAAGGATTTTTGCTGGACAAGGAACTTTAATACAACCTATGACTATATGAAAGAGATTATGCAGGAAATGGAACAAAACAATGGGGTGGTTTCCCAAAAAATATCGCGAGAATGGGAAAAGCATTGTTCTCGCTCCAACAAAGTATATGATGCGATTGGTCAGGAGTTAATGTATTATCAGGCCAACCAAAAACTAAAAAAGCAAGTTCAAGAAAGTCGTAAATTAGTAGCCGAACAGCTATTAGGTGTTTCAGAGGTAATGGGGAATTTTGCCATGGAAATACAGAGAGAAAGGGAAAATCATCATAAACAAGAAGAACAAATTCTAGAATCACTCCAGGAATTTGGAATTCAGATTGAACAGGTGGAAATCTATAGCCTAATCAAGGGTAATGTAGATATTGATATGACGGTGCCCTTTTCCAATGGGCATGGAGAATGCGAAAAACTCATTGCCCCAATGCTTTCCGATATTCTGGGCGAGACAATTGTGGTTAACTCAGAGGAAGGTGCTACTTTCGGAACTGATTTTAGTCATGTCACATTCCGATCAGCAAAAGCTTATGTCGTTGAAACGGGTGTTTCCCATGCAGCCAAGGATGGTGGCTTTGTCTCTGGGGACAGCTATTCCACAATTGAATTGGGATTTGGTAAGTTTGCCGTGGCCATTAGTGACGGAATGGGGAATGGCGAACGGGCCCATCTTGAAAGTATGGAAACTTTGAGCTTATTACAAAAGATATTGCAATCAGGGATTGAAGAAAAAGTGGCCATTAAGTCGGTGAACTCAGTACTGTCTTTACGAACGACAGATGAAATTTTTTCAACCCTTGATCTGGCAATGATTGATTTGCAGGATGCCTCAGCTAAATTTTTAAAAATTAGTGCAACCCCAAGCTTTATTATTAGAGGAAATAAGATTATGAAAATTCAAGCCAGCAATTTGCCAATGGGGATTTTTCAAGAATTTGAAGTGGATGTAGTTGGCGAGCAGCTTAAGGCTGGGGATATTTTAATTATGATGAGTGATGGTGTTTTTGAAGGTCCTAAGCATGTGGAAAATTATGATTTATGGATGAAACGAAAGCTGCAGGAATTACAAACAGATGACCCTCAGCAAATAGCTGATTTAATTATTGAAGAGGTGATTCGCTCACGCTCAAATTATATAGATGATGATATGACGGTCGTGGTGTCCAAAATTAAACACAATACCCCGAAATGGGCTTCAATTCCTGTAGAAAAATACCGCAAGAAGGCCTAGCTCTGTTCAAACTAGCTTAAATCAGTCGATGGGCTATAAGTTCATACGCAGCTACCCGGGCACTTCCGCTTTTCAA
>CALCRD010000547.1 GCA_937894355.1 uncultured Bacillus sp. | reverse complement strand
TAAGAATTGTTAACAGTAACGGTGGGCTCGTTTTATTTGCGAGCCTGTTTTTTTTTTGGAAAAGGATGTGGTATTTCCTGTGATATTGTTAAATTCATTGACAAAAAAAATCAAGAGTTTGATAATCAACATAGACAAAGTAATCTTCCGCTAGCGGGAAGTAAAATCCCTGTTAATGCGGGATAAATGAACGGTACTAAGGAAGTGGATGAAAGTGAATGAGCAGGATAGTTTCTACCGAGATACTTGGGCGGAAATTGATTTAGACCGATTAACGGACAATATAAATGGCTTAAAGCAACGTTTACAGAAGCAGGTTGAAATTATTGCTGTTGTAAAGGCGAATGCTTATGGACACGGAGATATTCAGGTGGCAAACGCTGCACTAAAAGCAGGTGCCTCTTATTTAGCAGTGGCCTTTTTAGATGAAGCACTTACCTTAAGGGACCACGGGATAACGGCTCCGATTCTTGTATTAGGTGCAAGTAGACCTACTGATGTAAATATTGCTAGTGAAAGACAAATAACCTTAACTGCTTTTCAGCTCGAATGGCTAGAGGAAGCGAAAAAACATTTGTCGGAAAATCAAACGCTAAAGCTTCACGTTAAGCTTGATTCAGGAATGGGCCGGATTGGAATTCGTGAAAGAACAGAACTGCAGGAATTAGAAAATCATATTATAGAAGATAATAGGTTCATACTTGAAGGTGTTTTTACCCATTTTGCCACGGCAGACGAAATTGATACTGCCTATTTTTTCCAACAATATGAACGATTCCAAGAAATGATCTCTTGGTTTTCCTATCAGCCGAAATATATTCATACAAGTAATAGTGCAGCCTCATTAAGATTTAATGACGCCTGCTTTAATGCAGTTCGAATGGGGATTGTGATGTATGGAATGACTCCATCATTAGAAATGGAACCAGAACTACCTTTCCCTTTAAAAGAAGTGCTTTCGCTTCATTCTCGATTGGTTCATGTTAAAGAGATTCACCGGGGGGAAAAGGTGAGCTACGGAGCTACCTATGAAGCTTGTGCTGATGAATGGATTGGCACCATCCCAATTGGTTACGCAGACGGTTGGATTCGCAAGCTTCAGGGGCAAGAAGTTCTAATTAATGGGTTAAGAGCACCGATAGTTGGTCGAATTTGCATGGATCAATGCATGATTAAGCTACCCTATAAAATGCCGGTTGGAACGCAGGTGACTTTAATTGGAGAACAGAGTGGTGAGAAGATTTCAGTGAATGAAATTGCCAAACGTTCGGAAACAATTAATTATGAAGTAACTTGTATCATTTCTGTGAGGGTTCCGCGTATATATAAACAGCAAGGAAAAATAATTAGTGTTGTAAATAAATTGTAGACTAAAAAAATGTCTTTTTGGTAAATACTAAGTGAGTGCATAAAAACTGGGTTTTATGGCGGATAATACAGGAGTATTGCAATTATCCTTTGCATTCTTAGGTATAAGTGGTAATATATAAAAGGATAGAGATAAAATGGCGTGTAGTGATTGGTGGAGGTGTATGTTTGTGTCTGAATCCAGCGCAACGACTGAGATTATGGTGGAATTACCGCAACATCTTTTAACCGAGTTAGATGGTTTCGTAAAACAAGAGAACGTAAATCGTAGTGAATTAATTTACCAGGCAACGAAGATGTATCTTCGCGAACGTAAGAAAAGACAAATTCGCGAATCCATGAGACGAGGCTACATGGAAATGGCCAAGATTAATCTGACAATTGCTTCGGAAGCATTTCAAGCAGAGTATGAGGCAGAACACACAGTAGAACGCCTAGTAAGCGGAGGGTAGACCTTTGATTGTCAAACGTGGTGACGTTTATTTTGCAGACCTATCCCCAGTTGTTGGCTCAGAACAAGGCGGCGTCCGTCCTGTACTTGTCATTCAAAACGACATCGGGAATCGGTTCAGTCCCACAGTCATAATCGCAGCAATTACTGCTCAAATACAAAAAGCAAAGCTGCCTACCCATGTTGAAATTGATGCGAAACGTTACGGTTTTGAACGAGACTCGGTTATTCTTTTGGAACAAATTCGTACCATAGATAAACAACGCTTAACTGATAAAATCACTCATCTTGATGATGAAATGATGGAAAAAGTAGATGATGCCTTGCAGGTAAGTCTGGGTCTTATCGAGTTCTAAAAGCGATTGGTTATACTACTGTAAAACATTTTTTCTGTAATAATTTATCTTTTGAAAAACAGGCTTTATCTGAGAAACGGCAGCATCTTTTTGCCGATTTCTTTTACATAATACGATCGGAATTAAGGCAAGCCTTTAATAGGGCTTGCCTTTTATACATTTTTAGAAGCATTTAGATAGGTCTACTTGATAAATTGCCTTGCATAAGGGTGTTCACTTTGTGCAAATCCAAGTATTAATTTGCTACAATAAACAGATAGGGAACTATTGAGATGGAGGTAATCAATTGGAACAAACTGTAGATAAACAAGAAAAGTACATAAAACAGATTTCAACAGAGCAGTCATTAAAATTAGCCCAAGTCCGAAGTGTAATTAATTTATTTAATGAAGGGAACACCGTTCCGTTTATGGCGCGGTACCGAAAAGAGATGACTGGGGCATTGGACGAGGTCCAAATTCGCGATATTATCGAGAGATGGCAGTACATACAAAACTTAGATCAACGAAAAGGTGAGGTCGTTCGCCTAATCGAAGAGCAAGGAAAACTTACCCCGGAGCTAACCGTTCAGATTGAAAGAGCTATAAAACTCCAAGAAGTTGAGGATATATACCGTCCATACAAGCAAAAACGCCGAACTAAGGCAACGATTGCTAAAGAAAAAGGGCTAGAGCCACTAGCAGAATGGATCATGACATTTCCAAGCGCTGGAAACCCTGAGCTGAAAGCAAAGGAATTCCTTTCAGAAGAGAAAGAAGTTTTAACAGAAGAAGATGCCCTGTCAGGTGCAAAGGAAATCATAGCTGAATGGGTATCTGACGATGCAGTCAGTCGTAAATGGATTCGTCAAGAAACATTCAAAACAGGAATCGTAGAAGTTTCGGTTAAGGATCAAGAAAAGGACGAAAAAAACGTATATGAGATGTACTATTCATACGCTGAACCAGTTAATAAAATCGTCCCGCATCGGACCCTAGCTTTAAACAGGGGGGCAAAAGAGGACATTCTCCGAGTTTCCATAAAACCGAACAATGACGCCATGCTAAACTATTTGGTCAAGAAGTGGGTGAAGGCAACTAGCTCAGTGACTTCGAAACTGGTAATTGAAGCAATTGAAGATGGCTATAAACGGTTAATTCAACCAGCAATAGAACGGGAAATCCACAATGAACTAACCGAAAAAGCTGAAGAACAAGCAATTCATATTTTTTCTGAAAACCTACGCAAACTATTACTGCAACCACCATTGAAAGGAAAAGTTGTGTTAGGAGTCGACCCAGCCTATCGAACCGGGTGTAAGCTTTCTGTCGTTGATGAAACTGGTAAGGTGTTGAAAATAGATGTGATCTATCCGCATCCACCTGTCTCAAAGCAAAAGGAAGCCCGTGAAAAAATGATCGCTATATTGAAAAACTACCAGGTTGAAATGGTGGCGATTGGGAATGGTACAGCTTCTCGGGAATCGGAACAATTTGTCGCCGATATATTAAAGGAATTAAACGAAGAAATCTTTTATCTAATTGTTAATGAGGCAGGAGCAAGCGTTTATTCGGCGTCAGACATAGCTAGGGAAGAGTTTCCTGATTACAAGGTTGAGGAACGAAGTGCGGTTTCCATCGCGCGGCGATTACAGGATCCACTAGCAGAATTGGTGAAAATTGATCCTAAGTCTGTAGGGGTAGGTCAATACCAACACGATGTATCTCAGAAAAAATTGTCTGATTCATTAACGTTTGTTGTCGAAACAGCAGTTAACCAAGTCGGGGTAAATGTTAACACAGCTTCACCTTCCTTACTTCAATATGTTGCCGGACTTTCAAAAACTGTAGCAAACAATATTGTAAAAAAACGTGAAGAAGAAGGTAAATTTACTGAAAGAAGTCAGTTGAAAAAGATTCCGAGACTTGGAGCGAAAACTTACGAACAAGCGATTGGATTCCTGAGAGTAATTGATGGAAAAGAACCATTAGACCGTACAGGTATTCATCCAGAAAGTTATAAGGTAGTTAAAAGTTTGTTAGCGAATTTAGGGTTTAAAACCAAGGATTTGGGCACAGAAACCTTGAAGGCTGCTTTATCGAATTTGGATATTAAAGTAACTGCAGAAGAACTTCAAATTGGTGAGCTGACTTTAAAAGATATCGTCGATGCACTCGTCAGGCCAGAACGTGATCTCCGTGATGAGCTTCCAGCACCATTGTTAAAAAAGGACGTTCTGCAGATTGAAGATATCAAACCTGGTATGGAGCTGCAGGGAACAGTCCGAAACGTAGTTGATTTTGGGGCGTTCGTTGATATCGGAGTAAAGCAAGACGGACTTGTGCACATCTCTAGGCTTAGCAACCGTTTCGTGAAACATCCTTTGGATATAGTATCTGTGGGTGATGTAGTAACTGTTTGGGTAGATAATGTAGACATGAAAAAGGGAAGAGTTTCATTAACAATGCTACCACCTACTGAATAGTTTCATAAGGCTGTAAAACAAGAAGAAACACTGCCCTCTATGAGCAGTGTTTCTTTCTGTAAAAAAACCAACATTGGTTTAAAAGTCGTATTTGACGACGATTTTTTTCGTGAAATGCCTTTTGAATTTGGTTCTGAAACCAGATGGGCATTGGTGAAACCTCCCAATAGAATTTCTTCAAATAGTCATCATTATCCTATGATATAATAGTTTGTCACGTTCAAAGATGAAACGAAGGTGGAGACTATGGATAATAACAAGCTTCAACAATTGGTGGAAGAAATATCGCTTGCGTTTTTCAAAAAACCATTTCGTCACCAAGCACTCTTTAACTTCCGATTACGTTCGACAGGAGGAAGGTACCTCTTGGCGAATCACAATATTGAAATTAATAAAAAATATTATGAACTGTTTGGTGAAAAAGAACTGATTGGAATCGTAAAGCATGAGCTGTGCCATTACCATTTGCATCTTGAAGGAAAAGGTTACCGCCATCGTGATCACGATTTTCGGACTCTACTAAAAATGGTTGAAGCACCACGATTCTGCACACCGTTACCAAATCAACAAAAACAAAAGCGAGTTTCGAAAATACTGGTCTATGCTTGCGTAGACTGCTCTCAAGAATATAAACGAAAACGAGCGCTAAATACCTCGAAGTATGTTTGTGGGAAATGCAAAGGGAAGTTAATGCGGTTAAAAGTATTGACAGATGAATAAACACATGTTAAATTTATATCCCGTGACAGCTTGTTCAAATGAGCTACTCACAAAAAAATAAAATAACTTCTTGACAATTAGTCACAATGTTTTTATAATATTAAGAGTCGACAAGATGAGATTGCAAATGCAACATCTACAAACGACTAATTAAAATGCTTATTTGTTTCCTATCATATTGTTCCGCAGTAGCTCAGTGGTAGAGCATTCGGCTGTTAACCGAACGGTCGTAGGTTCGAGTCCTACCTGCGGAGCCA
>CALCRD010000546.1 GCA_937894355.1 uncultured Bacillus sp. | reverse complement strand
CGATAAATTCCGGATCTTCAATAACCTTTTTAAAGTTGTCATGCAGATATTTAACTATATCATCTGATGTTCCCTTGGGAACTAATAAGTATTTCCAAATATTGAAATCGATATCATCGTATCCCATATCTTTCATACACGGAATATCCGGAAATGACATGGACCTTTTTTGGGCTAAGGTTACCAACGCTTTTAGGTTACCGGCATTTACCTGTTGTACAAGGCCATTAGCAGTAGCGATTACTACATCAATATGACCGCCGATAGCTGCTGTAATAGCTGGTCCGTCCCCATCAAAAACGACTCCTCTTGCCTGAACCCCAGTAGCTTTGAAAAACGATTCCGCCGCTAAATGAGGGAATAAACCGACCCCGGAATGCCCAAAGGTAATTGTTTTATTGTTTTTCTTAGCATCTTCAATGAGTTGGTCGATATTTTCCCAAGGGGATTTGGTATTCACAGCCATAGTACATATTTCTTTGCTTAATCCAATGATCGAAGTAAAATCATTCAAGCTGTACGGAAGATTCGTTTTTAAATACGGTTGGGAAACGAAGGGAGGATTGCTGGCAATTACAATAGTATAACCATCGGCTTTAGCCCTTTTAGCGTCTCCCAAACCAACAGCCGCAGCTCCACCGGTACGGTTAATTACCACGATTGGCTCTGGAAAATATTTAGGAGCAACCTTCGCCAAGGTCCGGCATAATAAGTCGGTGCTTCCTCCAGCCGCCCAAGGGCAGATCAATTGAATCGGTTTTGTTGGATAATCTTTTGCCGCAACTCCAATAGTAGATGTGAACAATAGCAGGCATAACATCCCAATCATTAATAGAAGTCTCGTTTTTCTCATTTTCATCATAAAGCCCTCCCCAAAAATACATCATGATTAAAGCTAGAGCCGATTCTTTTACACCTCCTTATTGATTCTAATTAGCGCAGATATTGATTTTACCACGGTTGACTGATTAATATTTCTTATCGCATGGCATGTTTCTCTTTTTTATGATACTTCTCACTATAGTAAATACTGATAACAAAAGGGCAATGAGAAAAAGGCTGCCGCTAATCGGCTTCGTTATAAAAGGCAAAAAGCTTCCATCTGTTAAAACCAGCGACTGCCTTGCGTATATTTCAATCATTGGTCCCAGAATAAAACCGACAATCAATGGGGAGGGATCTAGATTTACTTTTTTAAATAAGTAACCAACCAACCCGAAAAAAACCATCGCAAAGATACCGAAAACACTATTGTTTACTCCATATGCGCCAATCAAACACACTAAAACGATTATTGGCATCAGAATTCGCGCTTTAATCCTCAAAACGCTCGCAAACACGCCCACTAACGGCAGGTTTAACAACACAAGAATCACGTTCCCGATGTACATGCTAGCTATTATGGTCCAAAACATAAGCGGATTGTCTCGAATGAATAAAGGCCCCGGTGTAATTCCGTGAATCATAAAACCCGATAATAAAACGGCAGTTGCAGGAGCAAAAGGAATTCCCAACCCGAGTAATGGGACCATGCTCCCTACTGCTGCCCCATTATTGGCTGATTCCGGACCCGCCACTCCTTCGATGACCCCTGTTCCAAAGGCCTCCGGATTCTTTGACACTTTTTTCTCTAGTTTATAAGAAGCGAAAGAAGAAATCACCGCAGCCGGTCCGGGAAGTAAACCAATTAAAAAGCCTACCACGGTCCCTCTTAATGAAGGTTTGATGATACGCTTTAACTCCTCTTTCTTTGGATAAAGATCTCTAAACTTAACTGAAGCCAGTGAAGGATTTTCTTCGCGATTCTCCAAGAACATCAAGACATCCGCGATCCCAAACAATCCCATAATCATTGGAACTAAATCAATTCCGCCAATTAAATCCACACTTCCAAAAGTAAATCGAGACATTCCGCTTATTTTATCCGTACCGATACAGCCAAATAGGATGCCAATGAAAACCATTAAAAAGGAACGACTCGGTTTATTACCGCTTAAATTGCCCAAAAGAAAGATGCCTAAAACAGTAATTGCAAAACATTCAATTGGGCCAAATAATAGTGCAACCTTGGATAGGGCTACTGCAAAAAACATCAACCCAACCAAACCTAAAGTACCTGCGATCCAAGATCCGATGGCGGAAGCGGCTAATGCCGCGCCTGCTCTTCCTTTTTTAGCCATTTCGTGTCCGTCCAAGCACGTAACTACACTTGCAGCCTCGCCTGGAAGATTCAACAAAATCGATGTTGTAGATCCTCCGTACATGGCGCCGTAAAAAATACCAGCCAGCATAATAATGGCTCCGGTAGGATCTAACACAAAAGTAAACGGTAGGAGCAAGCCCATTGTTGGAACTGGTCCAAGTCCCGGAAGAACTCCAACTAATGTCCCCACAAAGCAGCCAATAAAGCATGCAAGGAGATTATTAAGTGTCATAACATTTTGAAAACCTTCAAATAACCCCTCAAACATTAACATCCCCCCTAAGTTGGTCAGAAAGAAATTATCCCTGTCGGTAATGGAACACCCAACCATTTTTGAAAACAAACCCAACAAAATATCACTGATATTAGGGAAAACAATACTGCAAAACGCCAACCAGGTTGTCCCATAACCTTTAATAAAAATATCATATAGATAAATGTGCTTAATAAGAAACCCAGTCGCTCCAAAAACACAGCATAGATCAGGGTTACAATTATAAATAGGCAAATTCGCTTTAAACCAGTCATACCCCCGGTTTGAGAAGTTTGCTCTGTTGCAGGCTTTGTAGAAATGAACAAGTATAAACTAAGTATGAAGATAATTATGCTAGCAACGAATGGAAAGAAGCCTCCTTGCGGAGAACCAATCGTGCCAATTTCATAACTAAAGGATATAATCATAAAAAGCAAAGCGATGACTGCTATAACTGCAAAAAATATTCTTTCTTTTTGCTTTCCCAACATTCAACATTATCTCTCCTTCTTTAGCTAATTTTCCCCTAACGACTCTTGGGCAGATCACTCCTTTTCCTTGAATTTATTAGCCGCTCACATTTGCGCAGGATTCCCGGATAATCAATTTGGTCGGCAGATATTCCTTGCGAGTCCCTATACTGGGATTTTCTATTTGCTCAATCATAATCTGTGCTGCCCTCCGACCGATTTCAAAAGTTGGCCAATCAATTGTCGTTAAAGCCGGATCTAAACTAGCGAAGAAACTGTCATTGTCAAAGCCAAGCACGGATAAGTCACTTCCGACTTTCCTACCGCACTGCTTAGCAGTTTTAATGATACTGGCGGCGATCAAACCATTTGAGGCAAAAACTGCCGTCATTTCCGGAGAACTTTCTATAAACCTTTTTAGTTGTTCTTGAACCCTTTTCTCCAAGTTTTCGTCTTGTTCAACGGAATAAACATTACGTTCATCTTTCAAATCAGTAAATAATAAATTCCGCTGGATCGCTATGTTATGATCGGAAAGAGCGTCCAAGAATCCCCTAATTCTATCTTCTTGAGATGTCTCAATAGTAGGCGTCTTGCTAACCAAACCGATATGGCGATGACCTAAATCGATCAAATAGGAAATAGCCTCATAAGTACCACGATAATTGTCCGCCACTACAAAGCTAGTATCCAGATAACGATAATACCGGCCAGTCATTACAATAGGAATATTTTTTTGATACAACTCAAAAATGGCTGGGTTATAATAGTGAGCTTTAGTATGATGAATAATTAAACCATCTGCCCGTTTGGCTATTAACTCCTTAATGAAAGCTTGCTCTTGTTCTATTTGATCGTTAGTTGCATAAAGAGTGAGATGATATCCTTTTTCTAAAATAACCTCCTGTACACCGGCGGCAATCCTGCCAATGAAATTACCGGAGAAATGAGGGACAATCATGTAAATGTTCTTCTCTTGCCTGTAATTCAACTCTCCACTACTTATTTTTCCGGAGACAAATGTTCCTTTGCCATGAATACGGTCGATATAACCCTCCTGTTGTAATTCGCTTAGGGCTTGTCGTATAGTCGGTCGACTAACTCCAAACTTGCAGGCTAACCCATTTTCGGTTTCTAATCTTTCCCCGGCTCCGATCGCGCCACTTTCCAAATATTCTCTAATCCGCTTCGCAACTTGAGAGTGTAACATTTTGTTTTTTTCGTCAAGGCGTTGTATATTCATTGCAGGCGCCTCCTTTAAAATAAAACATCAAAATAATGACTGGAAGTAAGGTGCAGTGCGAAAAGTGGTTCAAATAAAATACCAATGTTACTTATTTCTAGCAGTTTATAAAAATATTATACCTTTATTACCTTTTGATGTCAACTTTTACCTCGGTTGGTTTTCGTTTTTTCTTATGGCTGTATTCATTGCCATAGGCAGGCTGCTTTAGTCCCAGCTAGATCTGTATTTTAATTGGGATGCATCAAAGGATTGTGTAAGGTAATAAAGGTAATATAAGGCTATTAATCGGACACGCCACCAAAAAAATAATGCATAGCGCACCACGGACCGGACGCATTAAAATTAAAACCAATAAACAAGCGGGCTGCCTCTAATGGGCGGCCCGCTTTGATCCGGCTCGGCATATTCATTTTAATTGATCTCTAAACGGCATTTTTTTGAAGCCAGCACAGGTATCCGTCTTGATTCATGGCTGCGCCGTCTTTCAAGAACGGAATGACACTCAAGATCCGAAACTCAAAGCGGATATAGTCTTTAAAATCTACAACTGAATGCAACTCAGCTTCTGAAATTCTTCTGGTCGTTCCGTTTTTGTGCAAAACGATTTGAACCGAATTGCCTGTTGCCAGCCGTCCGTCCCGAATCTCCATTGTCAAGTCCGGAGCGATAAGGCTTGGATGATAGGACAAATGATACATGCTGCCGCTTCCCAGAGAACAAAGGCTTTCCATCACCCATTCATTGAGAACAGCCATGTACAAAATTCGTTTTTCCATGCACTTCATCACCCCTCCCGCCATACATCGCCTGTTTTAGAATATGTATCAGCCTGGTGCGGGGTGAAACTTTGCTCACCAGGATTTTGTAATCAGGACAATAACACAAAAAAGACAACCCCGAAGGATTGTCTTGTAAACTTTGGCTGGGGGGGAAGGACTCGAACCCTCGCTAACGGGGCCAGAACCCGTCGTCCTACCACTAGACG
>CALCRD010000545.1 GCA_937894355.1 uncultured Bacillus sp. | reverse complement strand
TTTCTAAGATGGAATTCTTTTTCTGGACGGATTATTATCATAACAGAAACATTAAGCTTTCTTAAGCCTCTGGAAGCGTTTATTCAGGGTCTTAAAGTAAGAGTTATCACAGATCAAGAGCTCAAACAAAAAAAACTGGAGTTTTATCATTTACAAGGTAATAAATGGGTTTGTTGAAGGGCATTTAACGGAGCAACTCCATTAAAGAAAATTAGATCCCTTTATTAAATATTAAAGAAGATTGTGATATTTTGCACTTAAAGTAACGCAGCCCCCGTTAGTTAAAAAATCATCTAAAAAATGAATACTAAAAAAGGGCTCCGTATGAACTGAGCCCTTTATATTATATTGCAAAACCGTCTACAAAAGGCAGTACAAATTGAGCTGCATTTTCAAGTTTTATGATAAAAAACGGAACCCGTTAGGAATTCCCCCTTTTTTTTGAAGCAAAAAATATATTTTCTTATATCTAAAACTCTTCGATTCCTATACTTCAGATTAATGTATCATTGACTAATTCATCCATTAAATTATTGTATGCACTTTCATAAGAGCTTTTTGCTATCCTGAGGATTAACTCATCATTTTCATTCATATTTAGCATCCTTAAGGTATCACGATAATAATTAATGAATTCATTGTGATAATAATATTCAAGTTCAACGTTATATCTAACCATACCTTTCCAATTTAAATCCTTAGCATCGTAAATTAAGTCTAAAAAATTTTCCTTGGATAAATTTTTATGTCTTAACACATAAGAATATTCATTAATAAATCTCACAAGATGAAAATAATGAAAATGGGAAATTAACAATTCCATTTTATAAGTAGAATAATATGTTCTATCTTCTCTAAGACTTTCTACTAGGGATTTATATTCACTCTTACTTATTTGGTTTGTTTGAAAGGCCAGTTCAATTGATTGAACAAATACAGAAAGCGTCCTAATACTCATTGTAATAAAAGCTAATAAACTTTTTTTAATAAAAGGATCATCAGCTTGATTAATCCATTTATGCATTACTGATTTACTAGTTATACACCATTCGTTAAATTCCTCTAATAACGGACTTTTATCATAAGGATTTGGGGTGGCTTTTGTTTGGGAATCTAAATCCTTGCCTTCAGCTATTAAAAATGAAATAAACGTTCCTATAGTGAAGACACCTACTCCTGCAAGTATTGAAAATAGCCCCCATGCTTCAAATAAAAATACTGCAACCACAACGGATAGAATCATTGATAACTGAAATATGGACTTTGCTGTACCTAACACTTTATATACCTCACTTATGTAAAAATAACTTACATCAAATTACATTAAATTAGTCTTTAATAATTATAGCACTTCAATCAATAAAGGAACAAAGGGCATTTTAATCCATTGCCAGTGTGGGAGTAATCGGAGGGGTACCACTAGCGCCATATTTTTACCAATGTTCGCCAATGGGTTTACCGATGATTAAAGAAAACCCCTAACTGAATAAGATTCTAATTATCTGTTAGGGGTTTCTTTTTCAGTTATTAAATTAGAATTGTTAAGGTTATGTACCGAATCAAATAGGTTTGTAAGCTTTTAAAAAGTCATACACTCTCTTTGATTCTTGTAGAATATTCACTCTTAGATGCTTTCCTTTATATTGGTCATCGAGAGAAATTAGTCTATTTTGGATAAGGGCCTCAATCCTATATGGTTCACCTGCGTAAAAAGACTTTCCCGATTCATTAGATCGAACAATTAATTCCCAAAATAATCTTTCTGATGTATGATGTAATGATTGAATTTGATTAATAACAGTATACTCATTAAAAGTTAATACATTTTTTGCATAAGAATATATGGCCTTTTTCTTCATTTCAAAATCTTTAATATCCTCAATATATTTCATTACTTCTTGTTCACTTGAAAATTGTTTGGCAGTGTTACTTCCAGTATCATTAGAATGATTTTCGAACTTATTGTGGACACTTATTTCTTTCTCCTGTTTCCCTGCATCAAAAACATTGTTATAGCTATTCGAAATAGCTCCATTTCTTTTATTCCAATATACTGAGCGGATAATTAACCAAATAGGTAGGCCTATTCCGATATAGAAGAATTTTGTTTGATCTTCGAATTGGTCTCCGCTAATGATTACATAAATAAAAATACCAATAAAACCAGACATTAAGATAGTCCAAATATGATTTTTATTAAAGAATCCGTCAAAGAAACTCACAACAAATCTCCAACTCCCCACTATTCTTTTTCATCTTAACATAGAATCTATCAATAAAGTGTTCCCAGCTAGGTTATTCCCAGATTCCGAAAAATAGTTAATAAGTTAGGTACACATCGCCAGTTGTTCCAGAATAAGATAACTAGTCCTTTGTGTCAAAACCTAAAAAACCAAACTGTTAAAAATTTTAAATTGAATTTCAAAAGGGGTATCTGTGTAATTTCAATATCTTTCAATAATGAATATTACAAGAAATACCTCCTACAAATTAATGGCATAACTGAGGGTTCAATAACAGGGGAAGGCGAGGTGGTATACTATCTATCATTTACTAGTGCCCTAGTTGTCATTCAGTGGTAAGGACTAAGCTAATGGCGGTACATTTGCTTGGTCGTAAGCACCCGAATTTTACTTTGCCACAAAATAGTTGTATTAGCATACTAATTTACTACAATAAAGATCACCTCTATAGTGTCTTAAAAACTTTTTCAATTAAAGAAGGAAGATATTATTTGATGTAATTATTCTTCTTTTTTTTTCAATAATTATTAAAGAAAATGAGAGAATTGAATAAATGTTGATATTTTTTAAAAAATAGATAATAACCATTTAGGTAAAAATGTTAATATATCAATATAGTATAAATTACCCAATCGATATTCTATTAAGAGAACATTTAATTATTCTGAAAACTGGTGTGCAGTAGAGTTGAAAAAGATGGTAAATTAGCAAAACAGATGCCTCTTGATGATCCATGAATAATTAGGTGGGGGGAGAAGTGAAATGCAAAAAATACTAGTTATATTGGTTTCGATATTACTAGTTGGATGTAGTTTAAGTTCTGGGAAAGTTGAGTTAGATAGTAAAGATAATATTATTGAACCCCAAAAAGGGGAAGACAAGTCTAATGAGAATACAATCAATTCAACTTCAATTAATAACGAAAAATATCGTCAACTTTTGAGTTTTTTTTATAATGTTGAGTTTGATAGGGATTACCTATCCCCATTTGTCAAAGCCACTCAGGATAGCTTAATTGAAGATAGTAACAAACTTTCCTACCTGAATGATGCAAAGAGTATTATAGGAGAAATTAGTGAGATTACTAATCAAATTTATAACTATGATGTTCCAAAGGGTTATGGTTTGCAGAATAGTCATGATAATTTTATAACAATCCTAAGGGTATTTGAAATGGATTTGGATAATCTCTTAACTGTAACAGAAGATAATGGAAGTCTAGGTGAGTGGTCGGATTATTTTGAGGCAATAAATGATAGTAGACATCAAGTTCGAATGGCAGCAGCAAATTTACTTAATCTCACAAATGGATGGGATAATAGTTCCTCGAGTTCTAGACAAAGTAATTATCCTGAAAATAATTCAACACAACGAATTACTGGAGAAGAAGCAAAAAATAAAGTAGAAGTTTTATTGGCATCAGTTGTGGATTGGACGAAATGTACAATATGTAAATTGGAAAATGGGTATTTGGAACAACTAGAAGGCAAAAATTATTTTGTAATAGTAGCATATGAAGACCATCCTGATCATGTTGTAAGAAGATATTGGTTTTATGTCGAAGAACAAACTGGACTAGTTTTTGAATGGAATGTAGTTGAAAATGTACTTATACCAATAGAAACGGCTGAGGACTTAAGTTACTACTAATTAGAAGTTTGTATTTTATTGGGTCAAAACTTCACGAATCATTTCTAGGGAGAAAATTCTTCGAACATAACATCCCTAAATTGATTCAATCATTGCAATTAATTCACCAAGACAATGAAAAACTACTTTAAATCAAAGAAGCAGTGCTACAAATGAAGCACTGTGAATTAGCTGAAAATAGAGAGCATTATTCCAGATTGTGGTTTAACCGTTCTAGTGTTTTTAAAAGAAACTTTAACTCATTTAGGATCTCGACGACCTAATAATTCGTAATAGATTGATACTGTATTTTCAGAAGTACGTTGAAGATATTTTAACGCGCTTCCAATCGCAAAAAAGATCATAGAAATAAATAAAAAATACAAAAAAATACCTAATGCAGCAACTATAGCTAGAGGTATTTCCATGATTTTCTCTCCAATAAACAAAAATAAACAAAAAAATGCCACAACAATTCCGATGAATAAGACTATGTTCCCAGTGATATAATAAAACTTTGAAACCATATTGTTTCCTCCCAATAAAAAGTAATTACTAAAATAAGTTTTCGGTACTGGTATTAAAACAATGTATTTTGAAAAGTCTATAATAAAAAATTAAAAGCCGATGATTCTTTATACTAGGAAACACCGGCTTATCTTATGTGAAAATTCAGTAAACATGCATAACAGAATATTGGCGTATCTCATAATTGCGTAATCTTCACAAGACTTTAATTGTTCGTATTTTCACATGTTCAACATTGTATTAAATTCAAATGAGATATAAAGATTAATGAGAACTATTGTAAGTTTAATTACTATGAGTTCCTTTAAATATATAATTTTTTACTAATGAAAGCGCAATTACACCAACGGGGCCTAACAAAATTAATGCACCTTTTGTTAAGGACCAATCTGCAGATGCTTCAGTCAATAAACTTAAAATTAAATATCCATAATAGATACAGATTGAAGGAATCGATAACACTTTTAAAAAGCGGGTAGCTGGAGTATCTCCTAAATGACTTAACAAGCCATTTACAAATAATCCAATTATGATTACATCAAAAGCACCAATAAATAATATTATAAATGTCAGATGTATCCACCTCTTTTTTGAATAATTGTAAAAGTTAAATAACAAGTATATTATAGGATTCCCCGGATTATTTATCAGTGACTTTTGTCGAAATGAACGTTCATATTACCGCACAGTTTTGATAATTTTTTCTTGAAACAAAACCGAATTCAGTTATAATAAAGATATATTTTATTTTTTCTCA
>CALCRD010000544.1 GCA_937894355.1 uncultured Bacillus sp. | reverse complement strand
GATAAATATCACTTTCATAAATGGAGGACAGTGGGTAAGGGTAATATTTCCAAAATGGGCGGAAGAACCGCCCTTATGAACTTTCAAAAAGAGTTTTCTTGTGGTGAAGGATAATCTATAGAATTAGCTATTTTAACTAGTACTTCAGGGGTCACTTTGGCAGAAACCCTACTATCAATGCCAAGCATATATTGCCAATTGTCCCTTTCGAAAACTAATACATGAAAGCCTGAAATTTTCATATAGCTGGCTTCGATTTCATTTTTCAACTTATAAACCCCTATAACATATTTATCTTGTAGCGGGATTTTATGTTTAACAGGTCGCACATCAATTTTGTAATGATTTTGAGGAGATTGATCACTAATAAATTCAACTTCAAATGTGTCGTTCATGCTACCTTCTAAATCACTAAATCTTCCAAAATGGTGTGTGAATTCAATAGGCGGAACTCTTAGCGGTAGTTTCAATTGTTGTTTGAAATGCAGTTCAACTTCGTTTACCGCTTCAGGGACAGTTTTATAGCCGATTTCAGGGTAAATTTGTTCATAAGGTTGGGGCTTATCATTTGAATTTGCATATACATCCTCGACATTCACCGTAATTATTAGACAAAAAGTAAATAACAAGGAAAGATAAATAGTTTTATCCATCGAAATCCCCCAAATCAATTTTAGGTGTATTTTTCCCGTTAGAAAGATAAATATCCATTTTGGCTACCATTAGAAAATGCGTTCTTAATCCATGTTAATTGTTGTTTTTTTAATCATTTATAACGAAACTGGCAGAATACATAAATCACTGATTAGGATTTTTATGGTAATATGGAGATAGTTTTAAGAGGGAGAGAGACAATACATGAAAGTTTCTAAAGCAATAAAGGTTAAAAATTTTACAGCCTTCTTATTATTTTTTCTTTTAGTGATCAGTTGCACATATCTTTTAGTTTATAAAGCTTCATTTTTGCCTAGTGGGTTCGACCTTGTATCAAAACAAAAAGATAGCGTATCCATAATGTCATATAATTTATTTGGAGTTGAAGAAGGTGTTTCAACAATTTCATTTTCTAAAAAGGAAGAATGGAAGATTAATGAAATTGGTAATGAAGTAAAAAGACAGAAAGAATTCTTATGGCTTCTTTTTTCAATGTTTAGCATATCTATATATCTAATTATTTATAAATTACGAAAGGGAATGAAATTTTGGAGAGCAATCTTGGAAAGTAATATTGTTTTTACTGTATTGATTCCTTTATACATAATTATTAACTCATTAAACAGGATACAATTCTTAATTCACTGATTATTCAAACAACCGACGATTTCACTCACTGTATCGAGCCCTTGTTCGAGACTTGGGTGCGATGATTGCTTTTATCCCAGGCTTTTCTACTTGTGATTTTACCTTTGGTAAACACCACCTTTAAAATTAATAATCTCACGTATGTCAGATAATTCAATGTACTCCGAAGTTGCAATTTCCTTTTTTTAACCTCGATCAGTTATAATCTAAAACTAGTTTTTTGTTATCTTGGTATAATATATTCAATTGCAAACGCACCTTAAGTTTTTATTAAAAAAATAGAGATTTTGATAAGTTTTACATAAGTAGTTTTAGGAGATAGTAAAAAGTGATTTACTAAGCATCAGGGTTTGCAGAAAAAATTAGCTGAAGAAAAAGGAGAATAATATGGACAAGCTGAAAATGCACTCTGTGAATAAAATGGAGGAAAATATCAAAAAAATTGCAGATCTTTTCCCGAATACATTGACCGAGGTCATTAAAGGCTATCGAGATGATGGTTCTGCGATCATCCAGTATGCGATTGATTTTGATGTGCTTCGTCAGGAAATTTCCGAGGGTTTGGTTGAAGGTCCTGATGAACGCTATCAATTTACCTGGCCTGATAAGAAAAAGTCCATTCTATTAGCAAATTCCCCAATTGCTAAAACTCTTCGTCCTATCAAAGAGGAAAGTGTCGATTTTGACAGTACCGAAAATTTGTACATAGAGGGTGACAATTTGGACGCTCTCAAGTTATTGCAAGAAACCTATTTGGGCAAGGTGAAAATGATTTACATCGATCCTCCATATAATACTGGAAAAGATTTTGTGTATGAGGACAATTTCTCCCAAAGTACGGGCGATTATTTAGCGAATAGTGGACAGTTTGATGAGGAAGGTAATAGGTTGGTGCAGAACACCGAAAGTAATGGCCGGTTTCACACAGATTGGTTGAATTTGATTTATCCACGGCTAAAGCTGGCAAAGGATTTATTAAGTGACGATGGGGTTATTTTTATATCAATTGATGATAATGAAGTTGAAAATTTAAAAAAGATTTGTAATGAGGTATTTGGTGAGAAAAATGAAATAGGGTTAATGACCATTCAAAGTAATCCACGAGGCTCGCAAGCAAGTAAACATTTATCAAATGTCCACGAGTATATCCTTATGTTCGCTAAAAATAGCTCAATTTTACAATTAAAAGGGATTTCAAAATCGGAGGATAACACCGCAGAATATTCTGAAGTAGGCGAAGATAGCAGGAGGTATCGACTTTTAGGATTACGGCAACGTGGAGGAGCTTGGAAAAAAGAAGACAGACCAAAAATGCACTATCCACTTTTTGTGAATCCGCAAAATGGTGAAGTATCTTTAGTGCCAAGTAATGAATTTTCAATCGAGGTTATTCCCAAAAGACCCACTGGGGAGTTAAGTAGATGGACTTGGGGAAAAGAAAAAGTAATGAATGAAAAAGGTATGGTAATAGGAAAAAAAGTTAATAGACTAGGGGAAGATAATGCTTGGGATATTTTTAGAAAAGATTATCTAGAGAATCAAGATGGTACAGAAAAAACAGCAAAAGTAAAAACCATTTGGACTGAAAAAGAAACAAACTATCAAAACGCCAAGGTTGAAATAAAAAATTTATTTAGCAATTCGGAGATTTTCGATTTTCCAAAACCGAAATATATCGTTAATCGTTTGGCTTCAATGTTGTACTTTGAAGATAGTGACATTATCCTTGATTTTTTTTCCGGCTCGGCAACAACCGCACATGCTGTGATGCAGTTAAATGCTGAGGACGGTGGAAATCGCCAATTTATTATGGTTCAGCTACCAGGGGAAACGCATGAAAAATCTGAAGCCTTTAAGGCTGGCTACAAAAATATTTGTGAAATCGGCAAAGAGCGTATCCGCCGTGCAGGTAAAAAAATAATTGAACAAATCCCAGAGCTTGCCGGAAAATTAGACATTGGATTTCGTGTTTTAAGGGTGGACTCTACTAACATGCAGGACGTTTATTACAAACCAGATGAGTATTTTCAAGATATGTTAAGTGATTTTGAGGATAATATTAAACCTGATCGTACCCCTCAGGATTTGCTTTTCCAAGTTATGCTCAATTTAGGTGTAATTTTGTCTAGTAAAATTGAAGAAATAGAAATCGGTAATAAAAAGGTTTTCAATGTTGCGGAAGGTTATCTAATGGCTTGTTTTGACCGTAATGTAACAAGTAAAGTCATAACTGAAATTGCCAAAAAACAGCCTTATTATGCAGTATTTCGTGACAGTAGCATGGCAAGTGATAGTGTAGCTACAAACTTTGAGCAGATTTTTGAAACATACAGTCCAACTACTGTTAGAAAGATCCTGTAAAGGAGGTGACACCTTGAAGTTTCAATTTAAAGTCCAACAATACCAAACCGATGCGGTAAACAGTGTTGTCAATATATTTGCAGGGCAGCCTTTTCATGATCGTGTAAGCTATGTTCGTGATACGGGTTTATTGAAAAAAGCAAAGAATCAACAATTAGCACTGTTTACTAAGGAGGAATCTCCGGAAACAGAGAGCGGTTTTGGCTTTGTAAACACCCGGATTATCCTAAACCGAGAAAGGCTGCTAGGAAATATTCGTAATTTGCAAGCTCGCAACAATATTAAGCAGTCAGACAGTCTAGTTGGCAATTTAGGTGCTTGTAGTCTTGATGTTGAAATGGAGACAGGGACAGGCAAAACCTATGTATACATAAAGACCATCTTCGAATTAAGTAAGCAGTACGGCTGGAGCAAGTTTATTGTGGTCGTTCCGTCAATCGCTATTCGTGAAGGCGTTAAGAAGTCGTTTGAAATCACTCAAGAGCACTTTATGGAGCATTATGGTAAAAAGGTACGCTTCTTCATCTATAACAGCAAAAATCTCTCCGACCTTGACAACTTCAGCTCTAGTGCTGGAATTAATGTCATGATTATTAATATTCAAGCATTTAACACTTCAATGAAAGAAAATGCCAAAAGCAAAGAAGCGCGGCGAATTTATGAAAAACTAGATGATTTCGGTAGCCGCAGACCTATTGATGTCATCAAAGCAAATCGTCCGATTCTCATTTTGGATGAACCACAAAAGATGGGTGGTGACAAAACTCAGAAAGCCTTGGCAAATTTCAATCCTCTATTCTGCTTGAATTACTCGGCAACGCATGCCCAGCGTCATAATCTTATTTATGTATTAGATGCAGTGGATGCCTTTAACAAGCGTTTAGTAAAAAAGATTGAAGTAAAAGGATTTGAACTTAAAAATCACAGAGGAACAGATAAATATTTATTTCTTGAAAATATCATTATTTCTCCTAAAAAGCCTCCAATGGCAAAAATCGAACTGGAGATTAAATATAATAAATCAATTAACCGTGAGACACGAATTCTTGGTGTTGACGAAAACCTATATTCTATATCTAATGACATGGAACAATACAAAGGATACCATATTAGCGATATTGACCCCATAAAAGGAATCGTAACTTTTACCAATGGAGCTGTTTTATCTCGTGGTGAAGTTGTTGGTGACGTTTCGGAAAAGGATATGCGGCGAATTCAGATACGAGAGACGATCCTTTCTCATTTTGAAAAAGAAAGGCAATTGTTTGAACTGGGAATTAAGACTCTTTCGTTGTTCTTTATCGACGAAGTAGCCAAGTATCGTGTATATAACGAGGCGGGCGAAGAAATAAATTCTGAATACGGTGATATGTTTGAACAGGAGTATATCAATATTCTCAATGATTATCTCACTTTAGAAGAAACTCCATATATACGATATCTGAAAAGTATAGAGCCAAAGTCAACTCATTCAGGTTATTTCAGTATAGATAAAAATGGGCAAAAAGTAGACAGTACCATGAAACGAGGTAGTGATGAGAGTGACGATATCTCAGCATATGACTTGATTTTAAGAAACAAAGAACGTCTTCTTAGTTTTGAAGAACCGGTGCGTTTTATCTTTTCTCATTCTGCTTTGCGGGAGGGTTGGGATAATCCTAATGTTTTTCAAATTTGCACATTAAAGCATGGTGGTATTAGCCCTACACAAAAGCGTCAAGAAGTAGGTCGCGGTCTCAGGCTTTGTGTTAACAAAAATGGTGAACGCATGGATTCCGAGAGATGTAGTGACTCCGTCCATTCCATTAATATGCTTACGGTCATTGCTAGTGAGGGATATAAAAATTTTGTTGCTGATTTACAAACCGGTATCAAAGAAGCCTTATATGATCGTCCGACCAAAGCAACTCAAGAGTTTTTTATTGGCAAAACCATTATGGTTGGAGAACAACAGGTTGTGCTAGATGTCATGCAGGCCAAGAATATTTATCGATATCTACTTAAGAACGATTATATCGATGAAAACGATAACGTTACAGAAGCATATCGAGTAGATTTGGAAAATAACTGTCTGTCACCACTTCCTGAACCGCTTATACCACTTGGTGAGGGTGTTCATACTTTAGTTCAGAGTGTGTTTGATGAGAGTGTGCTGGAATTAATGATAGAAAACGGCAATAAGACCAAAATTCAAGAAAATAACCTCAATGAAAATTTTTACAAAAAGGAATTTCAATCGCTTTGGGGATATATTAACCACCAGTATGCCTACACCGTTGAGTTTGATAGTAATGAGCTGATTCAGAAGGCAATAAAACACATGAATGAAAAAATGTTTGTTTCCAAGCTTCAATATACGGTTATTACCGGAAGACAAACTGCTAATTTGGATGAGAATGCTATTTCAAGGGGGGATAGTTTTAATCAAGCGAAGACAAGAACAGAGACTTTAGGGCACTCTGAAACGAGTCAAATAAAATACGACTTAGTTGGTAAAATTGCTGATGGTACAATGCTTACACGTCGTACGGTTGTGAAAATTTTAGCTGGCATTGAAAAACCAGTATTTTTGATGTTTAAACACAATCCTGAGGAGTTTCTTACAAAGGCGATTCGCTTGATAAAAGAACAAAAGGCCACGTTAATTGTGGAACATATCTCTTATGACCAAATTGAAAAACAGTATATAAGTAGCATTTTTACTGGAGCTGAAAAGGGGGTAGGTGATTTCACAAAAGCATTCCGAGCTAAAAAAAACGTTCAGGATTATGTATTTACAGATGGTTTTGCCGAAAAAAGCATAGAGTGCCGATTTGTAGAAGATATGGACCTGGCTGCGGAGGTTTGTGTGTATGCAAAATTACCAAGAGGCTTTTCCATTCCAACTCCGGTAGGTAACTATTCTCCAGACTGGGCAATTGCCTTTAATGAAGGAACTGTAAAACATTTGTATTTTATTGCCGAGACAAAAGGAACAATGGAAAGCCTTAATCTTCGTCCGATTGAACAAGCAAAAATAGCCTGCGCCAAGCGGCTTTTTAATCAACTATCAACCAGTACAGTAAAATACCATGACGTAGACAGTTACCAAAGCCTACTAAACATTATGGGTAAGATTAACTAAGGTTACATGGGGACGGTTCTCCTGCTTCAAAAGAAGCGGGAGAACCGTCCCCATGTCTTATTTCTTATGCTTCCAGTTATACAAAATAGTTGCAAGTAGGTTTGGTCCCAAAAATAATATATTACCTTGGAGGTTAAAGGTTAACTGTTGTTCTTCAAAACTCATTTTTTCGTACATTTCTTCTTGCGATATTCCTTTTGCTTCTAGTTCCTTCTTTCTCTCTTTTATGGCTTTGATATAAGGATACTGAACAGGTAATAAAATCAATGATAATAAAAAGTAGCCACCTATAAGATATAAAGTAGCTTTCCAATCCATTTTCAATTCCTCCTCTTCCAATAAACTAAGATATATCTATATATGAATCTTCCATATTAGTTAATTAACAAATCTTTAGATTAGCTTCATCTAATTACATTATACCTTATATTACAAAAGAATTCACAGGGACGGTTCTCCTGCTTCAAAAGAAGCAGGAGAACCGTCCCCATGTCCTGACTATTTGTTCAAATTTTGAACAGTTGTTCAAAAAAGTTGTTGACTAATGGATTGGTGTAAGTATAATTGTAATTAATTGAATATTCTTAATATTTAAAAACATTTAAAAATATTTTTCATAAGAGGAGTTTTTGATAATGCAGACGTCTATTGTTTCTGAAGATCATGTTATGTTTCGAAAGTCCTTGAGAAGAATGCTAGAAAAAGAAGCATACCCACATTATGAAAAATGGGAAAGCAATCGAGAAATTCCCAGAGAGTTTTGGGTGAAGCTCGGTGAATATGGGTTTCTTTGTCCGTGTGTGGATGAAGAGTTTGGTGGGCTTGGTTTGGATTTCTCTTATTCCATGATTTTAATTGAGGAATTAGAGCGGGTAGGGCAAGGTTTGGGAAGTGGTGTAAGTTTGCATTCAGAGATTGTTACTCCGTACATAACGGCATTTGGAACTGTACAGCAGAAACGGAAGTGGTTACCTCGTTGCATTAGTGGTGAGATTATTACGGCTGTTGCGATGACGGAGCCAGGGACTGGTTCCGATTTAGCGGCTATTAGAACTACAGCAAAGCGTTCTGGAGATTATTATATTTTAAATGGCGAAAAGACGTTTATCACGAATGGTACCATTGCGGATTTAGTGATTGTCGTTTGTAAAACGGAACCCAGCGGGTCTCAGGTACATCAGGGAATCAGTTTACTTGTTGTTGAAAAAGATACAGAAGGTTTTAAAAGAGGGAAAAGGCTTGACAAAATCGGTATGCATAGTGGAAATACGGGGGAGCTCATATTTGAGGATGCTAAAGTTCCGGTTTCTAATTTGCTAGGAGAAGAAGGGAAAGGGTTTTACTATTTGATGGACAAGCTTCAGCAAGAGCGTCTAGTTGTGGCAATACAGTGCCAAATTGAGGCGGAGGCGATGCTAAGTCTAACAATTGACTATGTGAAAAACAGGCAAGCTTTTGGTCAACCGATTAGTAAATTCCAGAATACACAATTTAAAATTGCTGAAATGGCAACGGAAATTGAGCTTGGTAGGACTTATATTAATCAAATCACTGAGCGTCATGTGCAGGGTGAAAAGCTGACGAAAGAAATATCAATGGCCAAGTGGTGGGTCAGTGAAATGGCCAAACGGGTTGCTGCGGAATGTCTTCAGCTCCACGGAGGATACGGGTATATGGAAGAATACGAGATTGCTAGACGATACCGAGATATTCCGGTTGCTAGTATTTATGCGGGAACAACGGAAGTTATGAAAAGTATTATTGCCAAACAACTAGATTTGTGAAGTGAGGAAGGGTTAACCATGAAGTTATCAGAGAAGAAAACTTTAAAGAAGAAAGAGGAAATCATTCTGTCAGCGATTAAAATAGTAAATCGTAAAGGCTACCAAGGAGCAACAATGGAAGAAATTGCTGCGGAATTATTAATGACTAAAGGGTCACTATATTATTATTTTAAAAATAAAGAGGATTTAATTTTTCAGTGTCATGAACTGGTGTTGTCGAAAGTTATCGAGGAATTACAAGCACATTTAGAGGAGGATCAGCTTACTTACGAACAACGATTAAGGAAAATGATTGTGACGCATATTGACTATGCAATTGAAGAGAAAGAAACGTTAAATTTAATTATTATACCGGACGAAACCTATTCTACTGACCATCTTAATCCAATTTTAGAAAAAAGGAATGCTTATGCAAGATATTTTGATCAGGTCATCGAGCGTGGGATTGAGGCCAATGAATTTACGATTACTGAACCGAAAATTGCTCGAATGATTCTCCTCGGGTCAATGAACTGGATTCAACAGTGGTACAGCCCAAAAGGCAGAAAGACAAAAGAGGAAATCCAGGAAATTTATTCGGACTATTTATTAAAAATAGTCAAGTAGCAAAATGGAGAAATTTTTACTTTTAAGAGAGACGTCACTGCCCTCTGCTATCCTAAAAGTTTGAAAGATTTAAAGCATATATTGGAACATTGAAGTGGTGGTATTAC
>CALCRD010000543.1 GCA_937894355.1 uncultured Bacillus sp. | reverse complement strand
CGCTAGACACTAATCTAGTTTCAAAAAACTTATACTTTCTTTACTGTAAAAAAAAAAACAGGTGATCCATTATAGAATCACCCATTTTCCGATTAATTATCTATTCACCAAAATAAACCTTAAACAAGCTTTCGACTGCTGAAGTCACAGTTCGTCCACCTGAAATAACTTCATTTTCAAGTCTTGGTAATATATTCTTCACTTCAGGATGATGGAAGAAGCTTGATTGCAATTGATCTATAATCATTGCATAAATCCATTCTTTCGTTTGACTTCTTCGACGCATATCGAAAATTCCTGATTTTTTGGTATTCTCCTCAAAATCACGAATAATTTGCCAAACTCCATCTATCCCATCATTATTCAAAGCAGAGCATGTTGCCACTTTTGTTTCCCAGCCTCTGGTTGCAGGTAAAAGAAAGTGAACAATACGCTTATATTCTTCGCGTGTTCTCTCTGCACGTGGTTTATTATCGCCATCAGCTTTATTGACAAAAATTCCATCAGCAAGCTCCATAATCCCCTTTTTCATGCCCTGAAGCTCATCACCGGCCCCAGTTAAAACAATCAGCATAAAGAAGTCAACCATGTTACGGACGACAACCTCGTTTTGACCAACACCAACGGTTTCAATCAAAATGACATCGAAGCCTGACGCTTCACATAAAAGCATCGTTTCTCGTGTCTTGCGATGTACTCCGCCTAGTTTTCCTTCAGAAGGAGATGGACGAATAAAGGCACGAGGATTATTGGCTAACTCACCCATTCTCGTTTTATCACCTAATATACTACCACCACTAATACTTGAGCTGGGGTCTATTGCCAATACAGCAACACGATGTCCCTGCTCACATAAATACATACCAAATGACTCAATAAACGTACTTTTCCCTGCCCCTGGAACACCAGTAATACCGATGCGAATGGCATTACCTGATTTAGGGAGAAGCTTTTGCAAAAGCTCCTGCCCCTTTTTGAAATGATGTTCTGCATTACTTTCAATTAACGTTATAGCACGGGATAATACAGTGAAATCACCGCTTAAAACCCCTTTAGCTAATTCGTCAACAGTGGGCTCAAAAACATCCGGACGCTTTCTGAACCGTTTTTTTGGGGGAATCTCAGAATTTGAAAAACCATCCAAGTTTCCCGGTTCATCCCTTTCCATGTTTTTGTTATCGCCCATTACTTAGCCACTTCCTCATAGCCAAGTTTTTGGTAAATCTTTTCAATAACTTTTTGAGCTGCAACAGGGATTACTGTTCCAGGACCAAAAATAGCTGCTGCGCCATGTTCATATAAATAATCGTAGTCTTGAGCTGGGATAACCCCGCCAATTACAACAAGAATATCTTCACGGCCAAGCTTTTTCAATTCCTCAACTAGCGCAGGTAACAGTGTTTTATGACCTGCTGCTAAAGAACTAAATCCGACTACATGGACGTCGTTTTCAACTGCTTGACGAGCAGTTTCTTCAGGAGTTTGGAATAAAGGACCGATATCAACATCGTAACCTACATCTGCGAACGCAGATGAAATTACTTTAGCCCCACGGTCATGTCCATCCTGACCTAATTTAGCAACAAGAATACGAGGGCGTCTTCCTTCGTTTTCTAAGAAATCATCAGTCATTTGTTTTACTAAGGAGATTTCTTCATCATTTGAGAAAGCACTGCTATATACGCCACTAATTGAACGAATAATTGCCTTATGTCTGCCCGCTACTTCTTCAATCGCCGAAGAGATTTCGCCTAAAGATGCTCTTAATCTAGCCGCTTTAACAGCAAGATCAAGTAAGTTTCCTTCTCCAGTTTCAGCAGCACGAGTAATAGCAGCAAGTGCCTCTTGAACAGCTACTTCGTCACGAGTTGCTTTTAATTGAGCTAATCTTTCAAGCTGTTGCTTTCTTACTTCAGTATTATCAACCTCAAGGATATCAATTGCTTCTTCTTTTTCAAGACGGTGTTGGTTAACCCCGATAATAATTTCTTTACCAGAATCGATTTGAGCTTGTTTACGAGCAGCTGCTTCTTCAATTCTCATTTTTGGAAGCCCTGTTTCGATAGCTTTTGCCATACCACCAAGTTTTTCAATTTCTTCAATATGATCCCAAGCACGATTAACTAATTGCTCTGTAAGTGCTTCAACATAATATGAACCACCCCATGGGTCAATTACATTAGTAACACCGGCTTCTTCTTGTAAGAAGAGCTGTGTATTACGAGCAATACGAGCAGAGAAGTCTGTTGGAAGAGCAATCGCTTCATCCAATGCGTTCGTATGAAGTGATTGCGTATGCCCCATAGTCGCAGCATGTGCCTCAATAAGTGTACGAGTTACGTTATTGAATGGATCTTGCTCTGTTAAACTCCAACCAGAAGTTTGTGAATGCGTACGTAAAGCTAGTGATTTATCAGTTTCTGGCATGAAAGTTTTAATCATTTTCGCCCAAATAATACGTGCAGCACGCATTTTTGCAACTTCCATGAAATAGTTCATTCCAATTGCCCAGAAGAATGAAAGTCTTGGTGCGAACTTATCAATTGGTATACCGGCCTTCAAGCCTGTTCTTACGTACTCAAGTCCGTCAGCTAATGTGTAAGCAAGTTCAATATCAGCTGGTGCTCCAGCTTCTTGCATATGGTATCCTGAGATACTGATGCTGTTGAACTTAGGCATATACTTGGACGTATATTCAAAAATATCTGCAATAATTTTCATAGACATCTCTGGTGGGTAAATATACGTATTACGAACCATGTATTCCTTTAAGATATCATTTTGGATTGTTCCAGATAATTTCTCTTGACTTACACCTTGCTCCTCAGCAGTAACGATGTAGAATGCCATAATTGGTAGTACAGCACCGTTCATTGTCATTGATACTGACATTTGATCAAGCGGAATTCCGTCAAACAAAGTTTTCATATCAAGAATGGAATCGATAGCTACTCCGGCTTTACCAACATCTCCGACTACCCGAGGATGATCGGAATCATATCCACGGTGAGTCGCTAAGTCAAATGCTACAGAAAGACCTTTTTGACCCATTGCAAGATTACGGCGATAGAAAGCATTACTTTCTTCAGCAGTCGAGAAACCAGCGTACTGACGTACAGTCCAAGGACGATTTACATACATAGTTGAGTATGGTCCACGTGTATACGGGGCAATACCAGGTTTATCGTCAAGATGTGTCATACCTTCAAGATCTTCTTTTTCATAAAGTGGCTTAAGCTTAATGAACTCATTTGTTTCAAATAAAAGCTCATCTAGAGATTTAGAAACCTCTTCTTCTGCTTTAGCTTTCCATTCGTTTTGAGAAATTTCTTGGTCTTGTAAAATTTCTATACTTTTAAAATCTGGTTTTTTCATTTTGATTCCACCTCCATTTCATCAAGAAGCTTTGTAAGAGTTTCATAACAATTACTTTTCACAGTAATGATTTCAGCAACTCCAGCTTCAACCCAGTCTGCTTGATTTTCAGGGGCACCAGCTAAATAAACATTTAATGCTGGATATTGCTTTTTAATTTCTTTTAGTATTTCAAGCCCGATTTCATTGTATTGATCATTTGTTCCACAAATACAATAGTGGCTTAATTTTGTATTTTCAACAAAAGCCTGAGTATCCTCAAATGAGTTGATTTCTTCACTTTTTTCAGTTTTAACTCCACCTGGAGCAGCAAAACCAGTGATAAAATCTGCACGTGCTTTATGATACTTTAATGCGCCAAGGCTAATTAGCCCAATTGCAGGAGCTTGAGACAACTTCTCAGCTTTACTACGCAAAAGTTCATAAGGTAGTGATAATCTATCTTGTGGAATAGGTTGGATTGCCTCCACACTAGTTTCTACACTATCAGTTTGATCAGCTTGAAGTGGTGTATCTTGTAAGCTGGCATAAATATTTGTTCCAATCATACTTTGCTTACGAGTGAAAATATCCTTTTGACGTTTTGCTTTGACAGCAGCAATTTGCTCTTGAAGCCAATTTGATTGTAACGTTGCTACGATACCTTCTTTAGCATCAATTTCTAAGAACAGCTCCCATGCCTTTTCAGCAAGTTCATTTGTCAATGACTCAATATACCAAGAACCTCCAGCTGGGTCGACAACCTTCTTCAAATGGGCTTCTTCTCTTAAAACCAGCTGAGTATTGCGAGCAATACGATCAGAAAAACCAGTTACTTTTCCTTCCGGCTCGTTAAACGGACTTACATGTAAGTATTGAATACCACCAAGAATTGCAGCAAATGCCTCATTTCCTGAACGCAACATATTTACATATGGGTCATATTTTGTTTTAGTGAATTTCGAGGTTTCAGCAGAAATCACCATTTTTCGCAAATTAGACACAGCTCCATAGCTTTCTGTCAGTTTGCTCCAAAGTAATCTTGCTGCTCTTAACTTAGCCACTTCCATAAAGAAATTGGCTCCAGTTGAAAATTTAAATACTAATTTATCAAGGATTGTCTCTAAGTTGAGCGTACGCTCAGTTAGTTCCTGTAAGTGTTGCACACCAGTGGAAAGTGCAATAGCAAGTTCCTGAACTGCATTTGCTCCACCATTGTGATAAGGTGTTGTGTCAACTAAAATGGTTTTAAGGTTTGGTAATTCTTCATTAGCTTGGCGAACTGTTTCTGCTAATTGATTATATGTAGCAGTAAGTTCTTGATTTTGTGTTCCTTCAACCATTAGAGCAACAGGGTCGATTCCTATGTAACCTGAAACTTCTTGGCTACCACCGCTCACTGACGCTAATTCACGAACTGTTGTCAATAACTCTGCATGATATGATTTTGCATTTACACTAAAAGAATAAGATGAATAGATATCAGCTAAAATTGATGACATTTCTGCCAAAACTTTTTCTGACACCTCAAAAGAAATAGCAGTTTGACCTTTTTGGAATGAAGATTCAATCATGTCTTTCAATTCATCTGCGTTTGCAACTGGGAAAGTCTGTGCTACTTTCCACTCATTTGTCACGTACCCAAGTGAATTTACTCCACGACGGTAATCCTCATATCCTGGAAACTGGGATACACTTTGATTATCAAGATCTTCTTTTGTATAGAGCGGTTTCAACTTGATATCTTCGTAGGTACCCTTAGATATTGAATCGACAGATTTACCTTTTAAGGTTTCTTCGGCTTTTTGTTTCCAGTCATCGACTGATGCAACTGGGAATACAACATTTTTCATTTCATTCATACTCATAAGCCGGCTGTCTCAAGGACAACCTCTCCCCTCCCCTTCGATTATTTACTGAGACTAAATAGTACTAAAATTCTAATTATTCTAGCATCCCATATTATTTTAGTATATCCTGAGGAAACTGGCAATGTTCGAAATAAAGAAAGAATTAATTTATTTTTATTTTTGGGACTAAAATGACAATTTACACCTAATAAAAATTGTTAATAATCCTAGAAACAGGGCTCCGTTAATCTCTATTAGAATTTGTAAAAAATGACTAAGAATACTTTTTCTATTATTACAAATTCTAATCATGATATTCCTTTTCGAATATCGAGATCGTTTCAAGTATCCTACCAAAGAGGTGATTTTATGAGCTATAAAGATTATCTTGATCCGCATTCACAGCTTTTTCACCACACTTGGACACGACCGAAACATTTAAATAAACAAATTAACGGTCAAACAAAAAAATCACAAAGTACCATGATTTTGAAAAGTAATGCGAAAGCTCATCACTGGTAAGGATGAAACGGTAGTAATCTTCATCCGAGGCTGGCTCTAGCTGACTAGGGTCAGCCTCTTTTATTTAGGCTCTATTAAACTTGGCTGTTGATTTCCGCTCCAGACACTCCGCTTTCCGCAGGCTCGCACGACGGACTCCTTCGGTCGTTCCTTCCTTCGGAGTCTCACTCAGCTCGTGCTCCTGCAGGAGTCTGCGTGTCTTCCGCTCCAATCAACAATTTGTTCAAAATCAACATCTATCATTAACAGAGCCTTTATTTTTAAAAAAGATGACCGCCGTAGAACAAAAGTGTACTGAGAGCTTTGGTTCTAAGGTGGTTTGATTTAAATGGTGTATTTATTAATTTTGGCCGGGTGCACTAGCCTTTGTTAATAAACAGATGCATTGTATTTGCTGATATTTTCCAAAATTCCCTTCAATCTACTTAGGAAACGACCACAAATAAGACCGTCTAATACCCGATGGTCGAGTGACATGCACAAATTGACCATATCACGGATTGCAATCATGTTTTGGTTAACAACAATTGGACGTTTGATTATGGATTCAACCTGCAAAATAGCTGATTGAGGATGATTGATGATGCCCATCGATTGTACCGAACCAAATGAACCTGTGTTATTGACAGTGAAAGTTCCCCCTTGCACGTCTTCGATTGAAAATTTTCCAGTCTGTGCCTTTTTAGCAAAAATAGCAATTTCTTTGGCAATCGCTTTAATCGTTTTGTCATCAGCATTTTTTATTACTGGAACAAATAAAGCCGATTCAGTAGCTACTGCAATTGAAATATTGATTTCCTTTTTCCGAATTATTTTGTCTCCTGCCCACATCGAGTTGATTTGGGGGAATTCTTTTAATGCTTGAGAGACTGCTTTTACAAAAAAAGCAAAGAATGTTAGGTTAAAGCCTTCTTTGTCCCTAAATTCCTCTTTTAGCGAATTCCTTAATTCCACTAGATTAGTAACGTCTACTTCAATCATCGTCCAAGCATGAGGTACTTCCTGCTTACTTTGAAGCATCTTTTCAGCTATCACTTTGCGAATGCCCGTTACCGGGATTTCAATATCAGCCTCTTTTGGAAAACCTAAAGGAGCATCTACCGGCTTTGGTACCGATTGCTCAACATTAGAAACTGAATCCCCTTTTCTCTGGAGTTTGTGCTGGCCATTTCCAGTATTTTGATTTAATCCTAACTCCACTAGCTTTAATAAATCTTTTCTAGTAATTCGACCTTCTGCACCAGTTCCTTGTATTTGAGTCAAGTCAATACCGTGTTCTTGCGAAAGCTTTAGAACTGCTGGGGAGTAGCGTACTTTATTACTTTGATGAACAGGTACAATCGCAGCTTTAATTTTTTCATTTTCTATGATTGAGGATGGAATTTCCGCTCCTCCGACAACCTCAATTTTACAAATAATTTCTCCGACAGATAGAGTATCACCTTCAGCAGCACTCAACTCTATAATGACCCCTGCAAAGGATGCTGGAATTTCTGCCGTCACTTTATCGGTCATGACTTCCGCTAATGAATCGTATTTATTGATTCGATCGCCTACGGAAACAAGCCATTTACTGATTGTTCCCTCGGTTACGCTTTCTCCAAGCTGCGGCATTTTTATTAATTCTAAAACCACAGATAACCCTCCTCTACAAGTTCTTCTTTAGCTGGGCTTTTTTTTAGGGAACAAATTCCAAAGTCTAATACTCTGCCAATTCCCGCATCGCACTTTCAACCTTATCTGGATTAACCATAAAATATTTTTCCATGGTTGGTGCGTAGGCCATAGCTGGGATTTCTGGACCAGCTAGACGCTTAATTGGGGCATCTAAATCAAACAAGCAATGTTCGGCAATTATGGCAGCAACTTCACTTATAACGCTTCCTTCTTTATTATCTTCGGTTATTAGGAGGACTTTTCCAGTTTTGGATGCGGCTTCAATGATGGCTTCTTTATCTAGAGGATAGACGGTTCGTAAATCCAAAATATGTGTTGAAATTCCTTCGTTTGCTAAACGCTGTGCAGCTTGAAGGGCGAAGTGGACACACAAACCGTAGGTTATAACAGTAATATCTTCTCCCTGGCGTTTAACATCGGCCTTTCCAATTGGTAAGGTGTAATCGTGCTCAGGAACTTCACCTTTGATTAACCGATAGGCGCGTTTGTGTTCAAAGAAAAGAACAGGGTCATCGTCCCTTATTGCCGCTTTAAGCAATCCTTTAACATCATAAGGGGTTGATGGCATGACAATCTTTAAACCTGGTTGGTTAGCAAACACTGCTTCTACCGATTGAGAATGATAGAGTGCACCGTGTATTCCTCCACCATAAGGGGCCCGAATAACTATTGGGCAATTCCAATCATTATTAGACCGATAACGAATTCGAGTAGCTTCAGAAATAATTTGATTGACTGCCGGCATAATAAAATCAGCGAACTGTATTTCAGCTATTGGCCGCATACCATACATCGCAGCTCCAATTCCTACCCCAGCTATTGCCGATTCAGTTAGGGGGGAATCAATTACACGATTTTCACCGAATTTTTCATATAAACCCTGCGTGGCTTTAAAAACTCCGCCTTTTTTTCCGACATCTTCACCAAGAATAAACACCTTAGAATCTCGTTCCATTTCTTCTCGGATAGCCAAAGTCACTGCATCAATATATGAAATAATTGCCATAATCTTACCCCCCTATTCCTCAGCATATACATGTTTCAATGCGGATTCTGGTTCAGCATATGGTGCTTGCTCAGCATAATCTGTAGCCTCATTTACCTTTTTCATAATTCGTTTGTTGATTTCTTTTTCAATTTGTTCATCCATTACGCCGATATCTTTCAAATAGCTTGCAAATGTGAAAATCGGGTCTCTGGTTTTCGCTTCCTCTACTTCAGCTTGTGCTCGGTAGCTCCGATCATCATCATCCGAAGAATGCGGGGTTAAACGATAAGAAATAGTTTCAATCAAAGTTGGCCCCTCACCACGACGTGCCCGTTCAGCAGCAACTTTAACAGCTTGAAACACCTCTAATGGATCATTTCCATCAACCGTATAGCCTGGCATTCCATAGCCAATCGCCCGGTCTGAAACCTTTACACACGCCAACTGCTTTGAAAGTGGGACAGAAATGGCATATTTATTGTTTTCACACATAAAGATAACCGGCAATTTGTGTACCCCAGCAAAATTTGCTCCTTCGTGAAAATCACCTTGGTTAGAGGAACCCTCACCAAAGGTTACAAAGCTAACAAGATCTTTTTTTTCCATTTTTCCGGCAAGGGCAATGCCGACTGCATGCGGAACTTGAGTTGTAACAGGAGAAGATCCAGTGACAATCCGATTTTTCCTTTGGCCAAAATGTCCAGGCATTTGCCGGCCACCGGAATTGGGATCTTCTGCTTTAGCAAATCCAGATAGCATAATATCAGTAGCAGTCATTCCAAAGGTTAGTACCACTCCAAGATCACGATAGTAGGGCAAAATATAATCTTTAGTTTTATCGAGAGCAAATGCTGCCCCTACTTGAGCTGCTTCCTGACCTTGGCAGGAAATAACAAATGGAATTTTCCCGGCCCGATTTAGCAGCCACATCCTCTCGTCAATTCGACGAGCTAGAAGCATTGTTTCATACATTTCTAAAACTTGATCATCACCTAAACCCAAAGTTTGATGGCGATTAACACTCATATAGTATCCCTCCCAAAATGGAATGTACGTGAGACTTTTATGCTCCCTAAAAAAACAACTTTATTTACTCATCGTAAAAAAGCTAGTTTATGAATGAATGGCTTTCCCATCGACAGCTAATGCTGCTTCTCCTATGGCCTCAGACAAGGTTGGGTGCGGATGAATCGTATGGGAAATCTCCCACGGAGTTGCATCTAGAACCATTGCAAGTCCTGCTTCAGAAATTAAGTCGGTTACATGAGGTCCAATCATATGCACACCTAAAATATCATTAGTATCTTGATCAGCAATAATTTTCACAAAACCATCAGATTCCCCAAACACTAGGGCCTTTCCAATTGCTCGGAATGAAAATTTTCCAGACTTAACTTGATGTCCTTTTTGAATTGCCTCATCTTCACTGAGTCCAACACTGGATACTTCTGGCTTACTGTAAATACATTTTGGCACGAGATTATAGTCAATCGGTTTTGGCGGGGGAGTAATATTTGCTATATGCTCTACGGCAACAATTCCTTCATGTGAGGCAACATGGGCTAACTGAAGTCCACCAATCACATCCCCAATTGCGTAAATATGGGATTCCTTTGTTTGGAAAAATGGATTAGTGACGATAAAACCGCCTTCAATTTTAATCTCAGTATTTTCGATGCCAATTCCTTCAACATTTGCCTTTCGTCCTACCGACACTAATAACTTTTCGGCAGAAAAAGGCTTTACCTCCCCTTTTACTTCTGCACTAATAGTGATTCCGGCATCCTTTTGTAAAGTATCTGGAAGTACTTTAGCACTTGTGATGACTCTAACGCCTTTTTTCTTCAAGAGTCTTTGCATTTCTTTGGAGATTTCTTTATCTTCGGTCGGTAGAATTCGAGATTCATATTCAACTACAGTTACATCAACATCGAAGTCGGATAGCATAGAGGCCCATTCAATCCCAATCACACCACCACCAACGATTATGATTGATTTCGGCAACGACTCCATCGTTAAAGCTTCATCCGAAGATATACAAAAAACACCATCTATTTCTAAGCCAGGCAAGGTCCGCGGGCGTGACCCTGTGGCAATCAATACATTTTTAGGGATAAGCATTTCGTTTTCATGGCCATTATTCATTTCCACCGATATCGTTCCCGGAAGCGGAGAAAAAATGGATGGACCTAATATTCTACCAATCCCCTCGTACACATCAATTTCCCCCTGCTTCATTAAATGAAGTACACCTTTATGGAGTCCGGAAACAATCCGATTCTTTCTTTCTTGAACCTTAGTAAAATCTAAACTGACATTAT
>CALCRD010000542.1 GCA_937894355.1 uncultured Bacillus sp. | reverse complement strand
AGTGCTTTGGGATTTGAAAACTCACTACCGTTATCGCCCTTATCTCGAATTCAGGATAAGGGCGATTATGCCGAAAAAAATACTATGCCGAAAAAACGAATGAAAGCGTTATTCTAAGCCATTGTTAACCAATAAATTCGGGATAATATATTGGTTTCTTGACCTCCTATTGTTATTATGTAGCTAGACGAAAGTCATAACTACAAGTAAAGAAGGGGGGTCAATTAAATGGCTACATCTATTAAACTACTTGTAAAGGAGGCGGTCTCAGCTCTTAAGGCGGCACAATACCAGGAATCTACCATATATGAGTATAATAAGACGTTTGCACAGCTTTTGGAACTGGCGGAAGAAAGGCAGATTGAATACTATTGCAATGATTTGGCCGAGGAGTTTCGGAACGATACCGGTAATAAATGGACAGGTCAATACAGCCTTTATCGTTGGAAGCGGCGAAACAGATGTATAGAAATGTTCAATTGGTATGAGGAACATGGTTATTTTAAACTTGATGCATTCATTAAAACTAGAATCGAAAAACCAGCAACAAAATATTTTCAGGAACTTCATTCAGCTTATTTATATCAACTTTCAGAATGTGATCTTAAACAAAACACGGTTGATTCATACAGAAATATTTCTTGTAAGTTTCTGCAATTGCTAGAAAAACACCAGTATACAACTATTAGTGATACACCGGTTAGCGTAGTGTATGATTTTATTTCCCACATTAGGAATACATGGTCTGAAGAAAGTCTCCGCACGGCGCTTAGTGGCCTAAGATCTTTTTTGGTCTTCACGGAAAGCGAGCCACTTCTCCTTGCTATGCTTGGCCTGAAAGCACCAAAAGTAAGAAAAATCATTCCTGTGCTCATGCCTGAGGATGAAGAGTCGCTATGGTCGGTTCTAAGGAACGACGGTACCTTAACAAACAGGGATAAAGCAATAACACTTTTGGGGCTGCTTACTGGGATAAGGGCGTGTGACATTGTAAATTTAAAATTGTCCGATATTGATTGGCGTGCAGATACTATCTCCATTGTTCAGCAAAAGACTGGAAAACCACTTGTTCTCCCATTACTTCCGATCATAGGAAATGCAATTTCAACGTATATTATCGAGGAACGTCCCAAAGTTGATTCGTCATTTGTATTTCTCTCACAGCAAGCTCCGTTCAAACCACTTGCAGGTCATTCTGCATGTTATAAAATTATACAAAAAGTATTCAAATATGCCGAAATAGATATAGGTGCAGGAGTAATTGGAACACGCCTATTAAGACACAATGCAGCATCAAAGATGCTCTCTAAAGATATTTCCATACAGACAATATCGTCAATGTTAGGACATACTGATGTAGAATCCACTAATGTTTATTTAACTACAGATGAATTAAAAATGCGCGAGTGCGTCCTTCCTCTAACTTCGATACCGATGGGGTTGGAGGTGCTGAAATGAAATATACGTTTAAAAGCGAGCTTGCCCCGCAGATCAGATTATTTATTGAGTATAAACATTCTTTGGGATATAAATACGAGCGTGGCGAGTATTATCTTTCTACTCTTGATCGGTTTTACGCACAAAATAATTTTGGAGCGAAGCTTTCAAAGGATTTTGTGGAATCATGGATTATGGCTAGAGAAGATGCAAATCCTAGTCCTTATAGATCATGGCTGTCGCCCGTACGTGAGTTTGGTAGGTATCTTCAAAACGTAGGATATCCTGATGCTTATGTAGTATCTGATAAATTTACTATTCGAGATTATAAACCTATTCCATACTTCTTTACCGAGGCTGAAATAATAAGTTTTTTTGCTACTTGTGATTCTACTCTATTAAGAAAACACTTGCAGCTAAACGGACGCCATTTAATATTACCGGTGTTATTCAGGTTTCTATACTGTTGCGGAGTAAGAACCTGCGAAGCTCGCTTTCTCCTTAGGGAGAACGTAGAACTGAAAAAAGGGTATGTTGATATACTATCCTCAAAAGGGCTAAAGGACAGAAGACTTTATCTTTCAGATGAACTTCTTGAATTATTCGAGAAGTTCAACACAAAAATATCTAAACACTTACCTTCCCGGCATTATTTTTTCCCCTCTGATTCTTGTAATTGCTTTTCACAACCCATGATAGCATGGAACTTTAATAAGATATGGGATGCAGCTGGACTTCGTAATGATGCGATTAAACAGCCACGGGCTTACGATTTCCGACATCATTTTGCATTTTCAAATATTAACCGTTGGATAAAGGAAGGCAAAAATGTTAATGCAATGCTTCCTTACTTAATGCGCTATATGGGGCATAGTTCTTTAGAAAGCACCTTCTATTATACACATCTTGTTCCTGAGTTTTTTAGTACATATGTTGAGAAAACCAAATCATTAGAGTCTATTATTCCGGAGATCAGCCATGGCCAAAAATAAACGAAATATCGAACCAGATTTTTGGCACCTTGCACGTAATTTTCTCAATGTATATATGCCTAAAGTTCGAAATCTATCACAGAAATCAGTAAGTGCATACAAGCAATCTTTGACCTGTTATCTAGATTTTTTGAAGGTTTCCCTTGACATAGATCGCCCAAAGGTCAGTTTTAGGAACTTTTCAAGAGAAAACATGAATTTATTTATCACGAGTATGCGTGATGAGAAGAATTTGGCAATTAAAACATGCAATTTGCGGATTACAGCAATTAAATCATTCCTTAAATATTGCTCAGAAGAGGATATAACACTTGTTGCCATTTATAACGATGTTAATAAAGTACGTTGTCTGAAGGAAGAAAAGAAACCCATACTTTATCTGTCAAGAGAAGCTATAAAGACCATATTGAATATGCCAAAGACAGATAATCAGAAAGAACGACGTAACCAGATGATTTTAATTTTATTATATGATTCTGCGGCTAGAATTCAGGAACTTGTTGACCTTGAATTAAAAGACTTGCACTTATATGATAAGACACCATTTATAACCTTAACCGGTAAGGGGAATAAAACAAGAAATGTACCGTTAATGGAGAAAACTATAGAGCATTTAAAACTCTATCTTGATGAGTTTCATCCTTCTTATTATCGTAAATCTGAAGAAAGACCTCTTTTTTATTCTAGAAGAGATGGAAAGCCGCATGCTTTATCAACAGATAGCGTCAGTCTTTTGTTGAAAAAGTATTCAGAACAGGCAAGAGTTATTTGCTCAGAAGTACCAGAAAATGTCCATTGCCACCTTATAAGAAAAACAAGGGCAATGGATCTTTATCAGCAAGGAATCGCACTTACGTTCGTAATGCAGATTTTAGGCCATGAAAGTATGGCTACGACCTCATCGTTTTATGCTTTTGCAACCGTAGACACGTTACATGATGCTATGGCAAAAGCTAATCCAAATATTTGTGATGAGACACCCAGGTGGAAAAACAAAGAATATATGGAAGTACTCTATAGTCTGGATTAATGTTGAATACTATGCCGAAGAAATTGAGGAAACTTCGGTTTTAGCAGCCTAATAGTCATTTTTCGGCATAGTATTTTTTTCGGCATAGTCGCCCTTATCTCGAATTCAGGATAAAACAGATAACGGTTCCGAATTCTCTAACCCCCAAGCTATCGAATACGCACCGGATTC
>CALCRD010000541.1 GCA_937894355.1 uncultured Bacillus sp. | reverse complement strand
TATGAGCATTTGGATGATCATCCTTTAAGCCATTTCGAGCAATCGAATGAATATTCTCATCTTCACCGAATACTCCTTTTGGATCATCAAGGTATTTTAAATCAAAACTAGCAAACATCCAATGTGGTGTCCACCCGGTTACAATAATCGGCTCTTCTTTTGCATAGGCTTTCTTAAGTGCCGCAGTCATTGCTGCACTTGAACCTTCAATAAGCGTCCAATCCGCTAATTCGTATTCATCCATGACATTAGCAGTAGCCTTCATTAGACCGGCACCAGGGTCAATCCCGACGATTTCGTATTCTACACTATCACCCACTGTACCCTTGTCATTGCTATCCCCTTTTTCATCTGATCCACAAGCTGCGAGTCCTATTGTCAATACAGAAACAAGTAACATTACCATCCATTTTTTTATAAAAGTCATTTTAAGCATTTCCCCCTTGTTTTTTACTTTTGCCAATATTTTGCGTGATTCTATCGAGAATAATCGCAATTACAACAATCGAAAGACCGGCTTCAAAACCTTTACCGATTTGAATTTGGGTAACAGCTCGATAAACATCTGCGCCAAGACCCGGTGCTCCAACCATTGAAGCAATAACCACCATAGATAGAGCCAGCATGATACTTTGATTAATACCAGCCATTATCGTCGGCATCGCCAATGGCAATTGAACTTTTAATAAACGTTGGCTCGTTGTCGAACCAAAAGCTTCAGTCGCTTCAATAATATCCGCAGGCACTTGTTGGATTCCGAGAATTGTTAACCGAATGGTTGGCGGCATGGCAAAAATAACCGAGGCAACCACGCCTGGGACAACACCAATATTAAAAAAGAATATCGCCGGGATTAAGTAAACGAAGGCTGGCATCGTTTGCATGAAATCCAAAGTAGGTACGACAATTTGTTTTACTCTCGGTTTTTGCGAGGCCCAAATCCCCGTTGGAATTCCTAATACAATTGAGATGATCACTGCTGTTAACACAAGTGCTAAAGTCTGTAGCATCGGTTCCCAATAGCCAAGATTGTCCACTAAAAATAAACCAATAAAGGCAAACAAAGCATTTCCCTTATTAGAAATCTTCCAAGCAAATAGCGATAATAGAATGATAAATAGATAGGGAGGAATGAAACTAAACCCTGTGACCATTCCTTCGACAACAGATTCCAGCGTGACTGTAATTCCATCAAAGGCAAACTCTAGATTAACCGTTAACCAGTTTACAAAAGAATCAACGCCGTCGGCTAATGGTAGTTTTGGGAAGCCTATTTCCATGGTAGGTTCGCCTCCTTGTTAACCAGGTCCGCATTGTCTGTTAATTTTTGAATGTCGTTTAGGTCATTATTATTACCTGCTAGTGCACCAATTACAGCCCCTTTTATTAAGAGACCGAGCAGTTTTTTATTTGCATCAATTACCGCTACTGGTATGCTAGCTGTGGAAATTTTTTCAAATAAATCAGTTAATAATGTTTCTGGTAAGACGGTGGTTACATCCGTTTGTAAAATATTTGCTAAGCCCTGGGTGCGATCGAGTGCGTCTTTGGCATCGGATGCTGTTATGGTTCCGAGAAGGGTTTTCTTCTTATCAACGACGTAAATACTAGAAATTCCTAGGTCTCTCATTATTTGCAGAGCTACTCTTGGGCCTTTATCGATGGAAACGGTTTCAGCACGTTTCATGACATGGCCGGCTGTCAAGACTTTTGATAAGTCGACATCTTCTACGAATCTCTCAACATAGTCGTTGGATGGGTTCATCAGTATCTCTTCAGGTGTCCCGATTTGAACGATTGCTCCATCCTTCATCAAGGCGATGCGATCGCCAATTCGAAGCGCTTCATCTAAATCATGGGTGATAAAGACGATGGTTTTTTTCATAGTTGACTGCAGGGCGATGAGTTCATCCTGCATGTCCTTGCGAATCAATGGATCTAGTGCACTGAAAGCCTCATCCATCAATAAAATGTCGGCATCATTTGCTAAAGCTCTTGCTAAGCCAACTCGTTGCTGCATTCCACCACTTAGTTGTTTAGGATATTGGTTTTCGTATCCTTCGAGTCCTACTTGGGTTAAAGCCTCTTGCGCCTGTTTGACACGTACCTCTTTTGGAACCCCTTGTATTTCCAGGCCGTATTCTACATTTTCTAGAACGGTTCGATGTGGAAATAAGGCGAATTTTTGAAAGACCATACTAATTTTTTTACGGCGAAGATTTCGCAGCCTTTCGTTGTTCATTTTGACAACATCTTCACCATCAATGAATATTTCTCCAATCGTTGGTTCAATCAGGCGATTTAGCAATCGAACTAATGTGGACTTCCCGCTTCCAGACAATCCCATAATGACGAAGACTTCCCCGGCTTCAACTTCAAAGCTAGCTTTATTTACCCCAATTGTTGCCCCCGTCTTCTTTAGGATGCTTTGTTTCGTTTCCCCTTCATTTAGGAGTTGAATGGCCTTTTTGGATTTTCCAAAGACTTTGGTTACGTTATTGACCTTAATTTTTATCTGAGAGTTTCCCATTCACTCACCTCTATTCTTTTTTTGTTCCACTGACTATCCTCTATGTGTTAATATGATACGGTCAGAACGATAGGTCCTTCTACCTATTTTAACGTTTGTTGACTGTTAGGGGCAATGTCGGTATTCGGTCATATCCGTTCATATAGTTCGTACAGAAAAAACTGTACGGACAGAATCAACTAAATGCCTATATATGCTTTAAAATCCTCCCGCTTCCTACCAAAGTGGCTGCTTTACTTTTTCTATAAAAATGTTAGTCTTTTATAAAGCGAAACTTCTATTAGTGGGGGTTATAGACAGTGAATCTCGATAAAGCGGAATTTCCATTTACGGTTTACTAGGCGCTATCTGTGAAAAATGAACACTTTTAAAGAATGGTGTGATTACAAAAATGAATGGTGAAAAGCAGTTAGAACAGGCCCGCGAGCGGGTTATTGATGCCATTTCTCAAAATATGAATTTATATGGAGTTACCGAATCCGTTGGTCGACTGTACGGGGCTTTATATTTTCAAGAGGGTCCATTGACATTAGATGAGATGAAAGAGGAACTCGGAATGAGCAAGACTAGCATGAGTACCTCCGTCCGAAGCTTACTAGAGCTAAAGATGGTTGGCAAGGTTTGGAAAAAGGGCGTTCGGAAGGATCTTTACCAAGCAGAACCTGATTGGTATCAAACCTTTATCGACTTTTTTACCATCAAGTGGCGGTCTGGCATCGACATTAATAGTATAGCTATGAAAAAGTCTCTCTCCGAGCTAAAGTTGCTGTTAGAGGATGAAAATGTTGATATCACTGTTAAAAATGAGGCCAACATGGATATTGAAAAATTAACATCTGCACTCGAATACTATGATTGGCTCGATCGGTTAGTTGATAGTTTAGAATCGAAGGAAATATTCGAGTTTATTCCTAAAAAGGCAAAAGAAAACATAGGCGAGTAAGCAGGAGAGCTATTTCCTCTCGACCTGCTTTCTCTTTTGCCGGGGCACTCCTATGAGGGTGCCTATTATTATGGAATTTCAGTCACTTTCTCTGCTTTTCTCCTTGATTAGGTACCTTATAGCTCTTATTGGGTACCTTTTTCTCTGCTTTTCTCCT
>CALCRD010000540.1 GCA_937894355.1 uncultured Bacillus sp. | reverse complement strand
ATGTCTAGATTGTTGCATGGAAGGAATATAATGAAAAAAAGAACAATTAGTATTAAATACAAAAATAAAAATATAGATGATACAAAGATATGCTGGGCATTAATGTCATCTTTTTTAATACTGACATTGCAGTATTTGGTTTTAATTTATTTTAATTTGTTAGAAACAATCGTGGGCTCAAACATTCAACTGTTATCAAAAGGTTTTGTGGGCTTAGCTTATCTCTATGCTCTGCCTGCAGTATTAAGAAGGAAAAAAAAGATTTTTGGGACCTCGTATATTGTTGCAGTAGTTGTATTTTCGATCCATTATCTTTGCTTTCCTGAAAATAGAATATTTATGCTGCCCTTAATAATTCCATTCTTTTTTATGGTTTTACCCTCGTTTATATATGCTTTAAGCATAAGGAATTTTGTAATATTTAAAAATGTACTAGAAAAATCAAGTTGTATTGTTTTCTTCATAGGATCTATCTTAAGTTTGTTTGTTTTCCTAGGAAGAGCGTCTATTGGATCTTACAGTATGTCACTAGCTTATTATATGTTGTTGCCTTCAATAGTATTTTTAAACAATCTATTTGAAAGAATATCTGCTAAATATTTTATTCTTCTTGTCCTATCCTTGATTGTGATTATATCTCTGGGTTCTAGAGGGCCAATTTTATGTCTTTTGGTTTTTGTTTTTTTAAGAACCTTTAGGCCGAGTTTTAGGACATCATATAAAAAGATAATAATGACCTCAAGTGTATTAGGAATTTGTACAGTTGGGATGATTTTTTTTAAAAATATAATTAATGTAATGTACAATCAATTATCGCATTATGGTTTTCATAGTAGGACACTGTATCTATTTTTAAATGATAGAGGAGTTTATTTAAGTGGTAGATCTTCAATCTATCAAAGTATAATAGCAGAAATATTAAAAAATCCTATTTTAGGTATTGGTTTAGCTGGTGATAGAAGAATAACTGACGGTACTTATGCTCACAACATTTATATTGAATTGATAAGTAACTTTGGCTTCATATTGGGGTTTATTTTAATTTTATTGATAACATTTCTTGTTATAAAATCATTATTTATTAAAGATGATATAAAATATATTTTATTAACAATGTGGTTTTGCCTAGGTTTTATACCATTGCTTATAAGTGGGTCTTATTTAACAAGCATTAACTTTGCAATATTCTTAGGTGTAGTAATACATATCAATAAAGATATAAATAATAATGTTCGATATAATAAACATTTAAGTTAAAATTATTACGTATTAAAAACATGGATTTTGTGTAAAAATAAAATAAATATTTTATTAAATGTCTTTTATGCTTTTTAAATTTCTATATGCAAAAATACAAAAAGCAATAATTAAAGAAAATACAACAATTATTGGTTTTTGGTTAACAAATACAAGCATAACTGGAATAATCAAAAGTATAATAGTTTCAAAAACGACAGGAATTGTATTTTTAATTATATAGTTCGTCTTATTCCCTGAAGAAATTAGAACGTACCATAGCCTGATAATCGTAATAAAGAAGCCAGCTAAAGAAAGAAATAAAATTGCAATCCTTGCATCTTTCCATAGTGTTCCGAATAAAAAAGCTGCAATTCTAGATGCTGAATAGACTATTTCCAATACCAAAGCTTGTCTCTGCAGTCCAAGGATCGAGAAAACATTGCTGAGTGGTGACTGGATAAACATTATCATGACCCAGGGTCCAAGCAGCATCGCATAGATCCCTGCATCAGCCCACTGTTTTCCCAAAACTAGAGAGAATATTAATGGAGACATTATTGATAGCAGCAGAATGGGGAATAAGGATAGGCGCAGAAGAACGAGATATGCTTTGAATGTGAGTTCTTTAAGGTTACCTGAATGTTGTGCAGATGCTGCTTTTTGGAGGAATACCTGTCCAATGGCTGTGCCGATGAGGGCACCCGGAACGGCCATTAATGTAAACGCCATAGAGAAGTAGCCGGTCGTCTGGCTGTCATAAAAGATCAAAATAAGGTAAGGAACAATGTGATAACCGGCTGTATTTAGAAGTGCGGTCCATATGTCAAAAAGAGGAAAATTCCTATATTTTAAGGCAACCTTCACAATGTCCTGTCTTGTCGTTTTCGGAACACCTTTGACCGAAACGATTCCCTTGTATAGTGTTGTGATACCGCTTGCCCTGGAAATGATTTCTCCTAAAAGTAATCCGAGAGGCTTAATGTTTAGAAGCCCTAAAATTACCTTTGCAACATTCCCGGTAATTGATTGGGATATTTTCGTCTTGCCGATCGTAGAGAAACTCTTTGTCCTGATAGCCCATTGAGTCAATGTTACATATAAGCTGATCAAAAATACCCCAATCGGGACTAGAAATCTGTATTGGTATAAGTTTTCTAATCTGATCCTGGTAAAAAATTTTATATCGGTTGCTAAAAGTAATAGGCATAATATTAGCGAAAAAACAAATTGGACTAAAAGTGACAGCACTATTACAGCGTTTGCATATCGTTCTGATTTTGGTAGCGGAATCGCAAGATAATATCTTAATCCAGAAATTTGGGACAAAATTGTAATTGCTGAAGCAAAGACAGCAGCTATCCCAAAATCAGCGGGGCTGTAAATACGGGAAAGAATAGGAAGCACAAGGATGGCTATGCCTTGCGAAATGACAGTTCCACCTGCTACAAAACTAACATCCTTTAATGCTGAATTTGACTTTTTAATTTTAGTAATATACTTTTTGAGTATTTGCATAAGATACATCCTTCCTGAGTTTCAGGAAAAGTCTGGTTCATTAATTACTAAGGGTAGGTCAAACTCCCATTTAAAATCCAGTCCCCAACGAGTGCATAGTCCTTCTATCACCTTTTGCAGATTTTTCGAAATGGGGCAACCGTGTTTTTCTCTGAACTTTCTTGCTTCCCATTCCTTCTCACCGGCGGTGTATATTCTGTCGTGACCAGGGGCTTTTTTTGAAGCACGAAGCTCTCGGCATATGTTGCCTGCTATCATTTTAAATGTTTCTGTCCCCATAAAAAACTCTGGATCGATGGCAATAAAGAAATGGCCAAGTCTGTATGGAATAGGCTCCTTATTTTTGTCGATACCGTTCAGCGCTTTCATCCACGATCCGTTTTGAAGTGCGGCACAAAGAATCTCTACAACCGTTGCGTAACCGTATCCTTTGTATCCTGCCATTTTCTCATCTACTCCGCCAAGAGGAGCAAGAGCAGCGATCCCTTTTGTAAGGTCGGCAAGGATTTCATGCGTATCGTGGAGGGGCTCTCCGTTTTGATCTATTACCCAACCTTCAGGGGTATCTTCGCCGGCACGTTCCAAAACCTCAATTTTACCTCTTTGAGAAATGCTGGTCGCACAGTCAAGAACGAAAGGGAATTCTTCATCAGTTGGGATCCCAAAAGTCAAAGGGTTAGTCCCAAGCATATTTTCCACTCCAAAAGTTGGGGCGATGGAGGGCCGTGCGTTTGTTCCGGTTATCCCAATCATTCCTGAATCAACGGCCATAGTTGCATAATATCCCGCTATTCCGTAGTGGCTGGAATTTCTTACCGCAACCATCCCGATACCATATTCGCGGGCCTTTTTTATTGACATTTCCATAGCCTTCACTCCGGCAATATGTCCCATTCCGTTATTGGCATCAAGAACAGCGGTAGCTTTTTTGTCGGTTATGACATCTATCCTTGTTGTTGGGTTTAATATCCCCATTTCGATCCTGTCCAGATATATCGGTTTTAGTCTGCCTATGCCGTGACTGTCTATACCTCTTTTATCTGATTCGATAAGAACATCGGCAATGATTTTCGCATCCTGACTCGGTACTCCTGAACAGACAAGGCAGTCGGCCATAAACTTTTCAAGAACGTC
>CALCRD010000539.1 GCA_937894355.1 uncultured Bacillus sp. | reverse complement strand
CTGCAGGAGCACGAGCTGAGTGAGACTCCGAAGGAAGGAACGACCGAAGGAGGCCTTCGTGCGAGCCTGCGGAAAGCGGAGTGTCTGGAGCGGAAATCAACAGCCAAGCAGTATAACAAAGCCATTTTTTTAAGTGAAAGTGAGTGAAATCATGACATCGTTAAAACATAACCGCAGATCCTTGACTATTTTGATGGTCAATATGTTTATAGCTATGGTTGGGATTGGTTTAATTATCCCAGTCCTTCCAGTATTTTTAAGGGAGTTTGGCGTCGGAGGCAAAGATATGGGATATCTTGTTGCCGTATTTGCTATTACCCAGTTTTTATTTTCACCAATTGCTGGAGAAACCTCTGACAAATATGGACGAAAAATTCCCATGGTCATTGGTCTAATTGCTTTTACATTTTCTCAGCTTATTTTTGCGGTTGGAACAGAACTTTGGATGCTCTATGGATCAAGATTATTAGGTGGTTTTAGCGCTGCTTTTCTTGTGCCACCTATGATGGCCTATGTGGCTGATATTACTTCTGAGGAAGGACGCGGCAAAGGAATGGGACTGCTTGGGGCGAGTATGTCGCTGGGTTTTGTTATCGGACCGGGAATTGGTGGTTTTCTAGCAGATTTCGGTATTAGAGCCCCCTTTTATTCGTCTGCTGTCATAGCTGGAATTGCCACGTTGATATCGCTGACCCTTCTACCGGAAACATTATCAAAAGAAGCCCAGTTAGCTGCCAGATCAAAGGGCAAAAAGCCAGAAAGTATTGGAAAACAACTAAAAAAATCGTTTAAAGCGCCTTACTTTATCCTGCTTTTGTTAGTGTTCTCACTAACCTTTGGTCTTGCTAATTTTGAAGCAATATTTGGCTTGTATGTGGATAAACAATTCGGATTTACACCAAAGGACATTTCGATTATTATTACGGTTGGTGCCTTAATAGGAGTGATCATCCAATCATTTGTTGTAGATAAAATGATTATCCGTTTTGGTGAGAAAAAAGTAATGTACTGGACTTTTCTAGCTTCAGCAGCATCCATGCTTATTCTTCTACAAGCAAATTCCTTTTGGTCCATATTAGCTGTTACCGTCATCTTTTTCACTGCAACTTCTCTCGTTCGCCCGGCACTTAATACATTATTATCAAAAATGGCCGGATCTGAGCAAGGATTTGTGGCTGGGATGAATAATATGTATATGAGTATTGGAAATATGATTGGACCAGCATTGGCAGGGATATTATTCGATATTAATGTTGATTTCCCCTATATTACTGGAGCCATCATATTATTGCTTAGTACTTTGGTGCTAACTCGTTGGAAACAGCAACCCAAAACCGTAATAGTCAAATCTTCTTTAGCAGAAAAATAAATCATTTTTTTACTGACTCTACCCAAAGGTAGATTCGAACAACTATCGACAGCACCAAATTGAAATATGTCTGTTTCTGCGCTTTCCCGAGAAATAAAAGCAGGCTAACTGAGGAGAATTTTCCTAAGTTAGCCTGCTTTTTTTAGGCTCTTTTCAAACTTTACGAAAACAGCCTTTTTTTATAAGGCTCTATTAAACTTGAATGTTGATTTCCGTTCCAGGCACGAGCGGTTCGCAGGCTCACCCGTGAGCCTCCTTCGGTCGTTCCTTCCTTCGGAGTCTCACTCAGCTCGTGCTCCTGCAGGAGTCTGCGTGTCTTCCACTCCAATCAACATTGTGTGAAAAATCAACACTGATCTTTAACAAAGCTTTTTATTAATAAAAGCCTAATTCTATTTTTTTATTACCCCATCTTCAAAAGGAAATGCGAATACACCAGTTGGTGCTAAATGGTCACTTTCCTGTATTCTGATTTCGCCATTTATTTCATACTCCCCTTCTGGAAAATAATCAAAAAGCCCACAGGTCGTATGCATCAGAATAAAATACTCATTTAGTTCGTCGATTAATTCACGATAGCCCTCATAGTCAATGATTTCGAAGTTTTCGTCCAATTCAAAGTTTGCTTTTATCGCCTCGGCAAATTCATCGTTATTATAGGTAGCAATTTTTAAGTCTACATCTAGACAATCCAAGCATAACAGTACTTCTTCTCCTTTTAAGCTTTCATAAGAAGCTTTTATTATTTCCATTAATATAGAATAAATTAGATCAGCATTAATTAATTCCCTCTTCGTTTTCAACATAATTTACCTCCATAGGCATTAGAAATGAACTCTTATCATTGTAAGTTCGGAAAAATCATACTACTCCCTGGAAAATTTGGCAATCAAAAAGGGAATATTCTCGCCATTATGAACGAAAATAATAATTATATATCAAAAATTAAAGGGTGAAATGAGATGAAAACTAATCTGTTAATTAAATTAATCTCGGTGTCCTTGACCGTCTTTTTTTCCACCCCAATGCCTCTGCTCCCAAGTAGTGGTACAGTAGAAATTGACCAAAAACCTATCCCCTCATACGCTAAATGGGGAAGATTTGCGATGAAAGAAACAAAAGCCATATACCCCCATGCCGATATTATTGATTACCTTCATATTGGCCGAGTTACTACGCCAAAAATAACAACAGAAAATTTTAAACTTTGGCTTAGAGATGTTGAGACAAAAAAGGAATTCGGTGTGTTAATTACGATACAATTTGATACAAATACTGAACAACTAATTAGCATTCACTTTCAAGAGAC
>CALCRD010000538.1 GCA_937894355.1 uncultured Bacillus sp. | reverse complement strand
GGATCTATCAGAAGCTGAACGTTACCTCCCGTAAAGAGTTGCTGGTTTATGTCAAAATGATGAAGGAGAAGGACGATGTATCGGAGGAAAAAAACTACCCTCCCAATGCCTAAAATCATAAATAGTGGGCTCGTTTAATCGGCTGATAAAGGTATTATAATTATTAAGTCTCAACAAATAATTAACAATGAAGGGTTTGATCATCCTTTATAAAATCTTTTTGGCAATAAAAAAGCCTTGCATTTCTGCAAAGCATTGAACAAACAAATAGAAAACAGAACACATCAAATCATAACCCTTTTCTTCTTAACGCCTGATCAAAATCATTCATTCTGTAATTGACGTTAAAGAAAGGAAGTCCACACACGCGGTATTTATTGTCATCCACATAGACCTTAACCGGAATACCCTCCTTGCCAATGCGAAGTAAGAAGTCTTCCTTCCATTTATCCTGACTTATTAAGTGGTCACCTTTTGGCTCAATGAAGATCTGTTCCTGTTCGTAACCATCCTGATTATGTTTTCGCAGGAAAAGCAAGAAATCTGGCTCAAAACGCTCTCCTGTATCAAAATCGTAGATAGCAAGTTCTGAAATGCGTTCATTGCGAACCAAATAAATTTCCTCGTATTTTCTCCTTAACTCCGGGACAAGCCCATCAAAGTATTTAACAAAAGCCTTCTCTTCGGTTGTGCCATAATTATCTTTATAAACGTACCAATCTTCGCCATAGAGGTTTACAGCGAGCTCTTTTACAACGACCGCTTGCGAAATGCCTACTCCATCGCCCTGTGGATTATCAACATAAATCTTTTTGTTCCTAATGACATTTCGAATTGGTTTAGCATCAAATTCTTTCGTTCCTTCATATTCTTGAACGATGCCCGCAACATGCTTTGCTATTTCTCCTAATGCCTTCTTAGCAGCCTGAAAAAGATGATTTGCTGGTAAATCCTCACTGTCGCTCTCGATCGTTAAAATAACGTTACCGATATAGCTCGATGAAGTGAGAAATTCATATTTTGATTTTAATTGGGGATAACGGCTCTTTAAAACATTAAATTTGAGCCCATTTAAGCTATCCATAGCTCCGTAAAGAATGTTTAATGACAAGTCTTTAAGCTTAACCTGTTTCGTGTGCCTCAATCCGCCTCCATCCGTTTTCCCTTCATCAAACAAGCCATAAAGGTGGCTACCGGACCCCGCAATTTGAACATGAAACATCGCTGTTTGTATCTTCTTATCAATTTGAGTCACGTTCTCCCTGGACTTCTCAATGCGTCGATTAGTAAAGACAACTCCGTGCTGGAAAAAAAGGGTTTTCTTAAAGTTATCTTTAAGGGTGTATTCTAATTCGATCGGCCTCTCCGGTAATAGACCGGTTGCTTTAAGAGCCGTGCGAAGCTCATTAATATAACGGGAGTCTTGCTTGCTGTGATAGAGTAGCGTTTCCAAAATTCGCTTGTCATTGTCGAGATCATAGTCATATTTGCGCTTGAAACGCTCCTGATCTGGCTCCGCAATAAAAGGACAGTATCTCGCACCACGTCCAATGAGCTGTGCTTCTTTAATCGTATAAGTTGCAATTTCCCCGGCTCGACCTTGTCGTGTTTCATAGAGGCGCACAATATCAAAGAGATTTAGCACATCCCAACCTTCGTTGAGCATATCCACTGTAAAAATAATACGATAAGGGTTTGATGTCTCTTCCAATGAATTAACAGATAGTTGTTTGTCTACCGTATTATCTCTACTCCCATTCATAATAATGCTATTCTCTTTAGCAAAGGCTAATTTGAGAGCATACGTTAAAGCCTCCAACTTTTCATCTTTTTCTCTGAAATACCTGATAGCATCTGCTAAAAGAGTATTATCAGGAGTTTCTAACGCAATGATTTCCTCCGGCGATAAACGATCCAATTTCTCAAAGAAAGTTTCATAGAATGACTCGGAATCTAGGATGCGCCTTGATTTTAAAAGCACAACTGGCTTAATCTCCTGTCCGCAATCGGCAAAGAGGTTTCGCCGATATTCACTTAAAATCAATGCTCCAAGGGTTCTTTCCCAAACATCGAATTCACTCTGTAGGTTTTGAAAATCCTTCGTATAACCGCTCGCTCTAAACTTAGCAAGGGCATAATCAAAGATTATTTTATCGGTATACTTTTGCAGTACCGCCGGATCTTTCAAATCACAAGTGGCAGTAAACTCAATCAAAGCATTATCTCGGTTAGCACTAAAAATTCGCTCGACACTATACTCCCATGAATTATCTGCAGCCTTTTCTTCTATTGTTCGTATTTTAGTTCTAGTATTAACATGGTGAGATTCATCAGAAATGAGAACGATCTTATTATCTTCGAAATCATCAATCGTAACGCTATTTTCCTTAGAAAAATTCAAATCTAAGTGAAGCTTTTGCGTCGTTGTAAAGCAGATATTAATCGCTTGTTTGTCAACAATAGAGAAGTTTTCGACTTCACGAATGGCAACTTGCTGACCCAGAATCTCTACATTCTCAGCAAATAGATATTTTCCGGATGCTGAGTTCAGAAAATTTTCTTTCGTTTTTTCGAGAATATTTGTCTGGTTGACAAAGAAAAGAAATTTTCGATAACCTTTGCTATATAGATATAAAATTAAACCAGCCATAACAACTGTCTTCCCGGAACCGGTTGCCATATGGAAAAGGGTGTGGATTTGCTTGTTTTTTCTTAGTTTCTCATTCTCATAATAGGTTATAAAGTACTGAAAAGCCTTTATTTGGTAATCCCTAAGCTTAATATGCTCAGAAAGCCCTTGTTCGATAAGTTCAGGCATGTCTTGAAGAAAACCAGCCTGTTCCAAAGCTTCAATCGTTTGATATAAGAATTGCTGTGTCATTCACATCCCGCCCTTCTCATCCATACGATAGAAGCTCCTAGTAAAAGCTTTATCCGCATCACTGACCGAAAGCTCCTCATCGTCCATATCACAAAGGTTGACATAGAGTCTGTTTTTATCAATGAGTTCCATCACTAGTTTCCTCTGTTGTGCTAAAGGCATCTCGGCAAATTCATCCATATGTGAACGCAAGTCATCAGGCAGTACGGAGGGAATAATAAGACCGTCGTTGGTTACTTGATTGAGAATTGCTTGAACGTCTTCAGAATTATGGGCTGCTTGAAGAGCTGAGGCTACGGATTCGTTCTGCTCCATCAGTTCGCAGTACACAAATGAGCCTCCCCCTTGCCAGTTGACTTCTTGTGAAACCCCTCCTTGTTCGCCTTGAATTACTTTTTGGAGTCTCGGAACCGTCACCGTATTAATATAATCCATTTGTTCAATGCCAATATATTGACGCCCCATCTTATGTGCAACTGCTACTGTCGTCCCTGAACCTAAGTGGTAATCAAGAATAATATCCCCCTGATTAGATGCAATATGGATGATACGTTGTATTAATCGCTCAGGTTTTGGAGTATCAAAAACTTTCTCGCCAAAAAGAGCCTTAATCTCTGAATTAGCTTGTCTGGTAGATCCAACTTCTTCAGCAAACCAAAGTGACTCAATGGCTCTCCCTGCTTGATCTTTTAGATATATCTTTCTTATTATTCGTGTTTCATCCTTACTAAAAATTATTTTGCCTTCAGCAAGTTCTCTTTCAAATGTTTCTCTACTAAATCGCCAACCATTCTCAGGATAGGGAATAATTTTACCTGAAGGAGTCTTGATATTATACATGAGGTTTGGACGATATAACGAATTCCTAACATCGCAAGGTCTCCATGGACCATTTGGATCATTATCTGGGTTTTTGTAATTGTTATTATGTTCTTCCGTTCTTTCGAGAAGCCTCATTTGAAATTTATCTGTTAGCCTATAAGCAATAATATGATTATGGCTTAAAGAAACCGTATCAGAATACCCTTTTGCTTGGATATTATTTTGCCAAATAAAGTTGGAAATGAGATTCTCTTCTCCGAATACTTCATCCAAGAGAATTTTTAGGTAGTGAGCCTCATTGTCATCTATAGATATCCAGATTGACCCGTCTACGGATAATAACGATTTAGCGAAAACTAATCGATTCTTCATAAATGTCAACCAGCTCGAACGATTAAAGGAATCATTGTAGTTAAATCCATCTCCACCGGTGTTGTAGGGCGGATCAATATAAACACACTTAACCTTTCCTTCATATCTTTTCTGCACTGAAGCCAAAGCCAGCAGATTATTTCCCTTGATAATTAGGTTATCCGCATCCCCAAATTCAGAAATCTCTTCAACTCCGTTTTTAGAATAACGTTTCGCCTTAGCGAAAACTTTCGGATATAAAAGTCTTGAAATCTCGTCCGGCGCAAGAGTCTCATTATAGAAAATTTCATCCCGTTTCTGGTCTTCTTTTGTTTGACCACCTTCAAGCACACAATCCTTATAAGGCCAAACAAGGGTTACATTACTCTGCCGACTAATAAGCTGTCCTTTGCTATCTGCAAGTCCAATTTTGTTCTTGAACATTGTGTAGCTATCGGGAAGAAATTCTCTCGACTCTAATACCCAAGCAAACTTCATTTTGTCAAAAACGGACGTTCCTTTTACTTCTTCAAAAAAATGAGATTTGAGAGTTTCATTGTTGAGGAGACGTTTAAGTAGTAATTTATCCATGCCCATACATGCATCATAAACTTTTGTCTTTAAGATTCTACCATCCTCACCTACGAAGCGATCATCGTGTTTAAGAGTATTCTCCAGTATTTCCAAAAACTTCATCTCTTCCCCCCCAGTACTTCAAACACGTCATTGTGTGTGTACAGTACAATAAATTATTCGAATTTTGTTCTGTCGCGGTTATTATTTCTAAATCTTGAAAAGAAGATTTATCATCCTTTTTTATAATCGTCCCTCTTATTTCCTGACATAATCACAATAATCATAGCAGCAAATACAATTAAAATAAATATTTCTACAGCTAATCTGCTGATATCAATTTTATAGGAAACTGAGATCATCTTAAGAGTATTAGGACTTATCGAAGGCAAACCCATTCTTTTTCCAATATATTCAATATTTTGTTCGTCATATTCAAAACTTGGATCTAGAAATACTGGAGCATAACCGAGAAATATTTTAGTTTGGCAATCATAATCTCCTCTTTTAAACCTAAAAACCCCTTGCCAGGGAACCGTAAAAGTACAAAATAAAATTAAAACAATACAAAGTACAATAACAACAGTATTTTGACGTGTCAACTATATCCCTCCAAAAATCTCTGTTACGATTAAATTCGCATCCAAATGACTTATTCCTTTCAAATCCTTAATTAACTCCTTTTCTATGCCTCAACAAAATTAAGCGAAGCGAAGGCATCGACGAAAGAATTGCAAACGTCAACTAGAAATTGATCCACTTGATCGACAGAAAGTGATCCACCTTTTGATCGCTTGAATGTGATCCACTATGTTAAAAAATAAGCTCACTCCTTTTCGAAATCTTAATTACCCGTTTTATCTTGTTCTTCTTGCAAGCGGGAGGCTAAACGATAAGAATCACCGTTCATGTTTAAAATGTGCCCATGATGGGTTAAGCGATCCACTAAAGCTCCCGTCAACATGGTATCCGGAAAGAGTTCACCCCAGCGTGAAAACTCTAAATTGGTGGTAATGATGACACTACCACGTTCATTCCGGCTCGATAGGACATGAAACAGTAATTCAGCATGGGTTTTTGAAAAGGTTAAATAAGAGAGCTCGTCTAAAATGAATACATCCAACTTGAGTAATTGGGCATGTAAGCGGCTGAGACGTTTTAATTCCTGGGCTTCGCTTAATTCCTCCACTAGTTGAGCGGCAGTGTAAAAACGAACCTTAAACCCTTCCCGGCATAAGCGTCGTCCTAGACCAATTGCCAGATGCGTTTTGCCGGTACCGGGATTACCAATCGCGATCACATTTTCGCATCGTCTCACGAATTCGCCCCCGGCTAATTGCCAGACCCGATCGGCATCTAAATTTGGTAAACGTTTAAAATCAAAAGTGTCTAGTGATTTCGGCAACGGAAATTTGGCCGACCGTGTTAATCGCTGTAACCGGTTTTCCCGTCGCTTTCTCAGTTCGTCTGCCATCAGTTGAGTAAGAAACTCTTCATAGCTTAAGGCTCCTTCTCGGGCTACTCTTAGGAGGTCGTCAGCTTGGGCGAAGGTGGGAAGTCCTAATTGTTTGGCGTAAGCACGTACGATCTCGTTCATAGTCGCCCGCCTCCAATGAGAAGGTCATAACAGCTAAGATTGGGCGGTTCCACCGATGGACCAGAGATGTTCAAGTTAGGTAGTGGGCTTGGCTTTTCTTGCTTTAAATAATACTCAATAACTTGGACTGAATCCGAACCTACTGCTTGAGTTTGTTCGAGGGCCTCAACAACCTGTGCTAAACCTTCATCAACAACCAGTCTTAAGAGCCGGACCATTACCCGGTCGGGGTCGGCTGATGATTTGGCGAATCGGCGAAAGCAGTCCGGCAAGTTAGCCGCTGTAACTGGTTTGGCATTCCAGACAGCCCTTGGCCGTAATTCAAGCAAATTCAAGTAGTGCGGAAGCTGGTAGCTGGTTTTGCCTTTTTTGTAGAGCCTTTCGTGTACTGCCACTGCTTCGCCTTGATAATAGATTTTAACGGTTCGAGCGTAACCTTTAACCGTAAGTGTTTCACCAGCTAGTTCTACCGGAACGGAATAACGATTACCATCGAAGGCCACGGTCGCGTAATGATCAGCTTCGTGTTCCGTCAGTTTCGCCGGATCAAAGTCCATCTTCGGTAAAGGTAGCAATTTAGTCTGTTCCTGTCGGAGAAGTTCTCCGACACTTGCTTCACGACCACGGATGGTATGGTTGAGATAGCGTTGACACCGTTCTAAAATGATGGCGTTTATTTCATTAAAGTCTTTGACTTCCGGTACCGGAACGAGAATGTTCCGCCTGGCCCAACCCACCAGGTTCTCTACAAGGCCTTTCTCATGTCCTGCTCTGACGTTACAAAAAGAAGTTTCAAACGCATAATGGGCGCGGAAAC
>CALCRD010000537.1 GCA_937894355.1 uncultured Bacillus sp. | reverse complement strand
CAAGTCCGGTTCTGTGAGGGCTTGGGGTCGTGAGACCCCGGCTACTCGATTCTTGACCCGCTTCGTAAACAAGGGAACCGTTTCTCTGGATACCAAAAAAAGAAGTTGGTTGCCTACTGTAATGTAGATAATCAACTTCTTTTTTCCTGTTAGTTGTGGAACAAACAGATACTCTATTTAAAAGACATTTTTCTGAGTCCTTTTCAACTGCTCAATTTGTCCAATTTACATCAAATAATTCTAGCAAAGACGTTGCCAAAGTCTGCTGCTTTCAGCTATTGAGCTTTGTTCAATAATTGAGTAGGCTGCATTTGTGATTGCTTGTGGTAATGTTTCGCCAGTTGCCCGAATGTCATTAATGCAAACCTCGGAATCTCCAGTAGTTTTAAATGAATATCCACACTTCTCTAATTTTTCAACGATGATCATGGCATGGTCCAGATTTTGCTCGGGCTGAAATTCATGATCATGAATGAAAATGCCTTTTTCATAATCGAACCAGCGATCCCATCTATTTAACTTCCAACCTAGTATTCTGCGTGCGATTGAGTCTGTTTTATTCATTCCGATTTCTCCCTTTTTTTAATTTTTTTGTTTTTGCTTTTTTTCTTTCCGAACCTATTTAACATCAAATGACTGAAGGATAACTATAATGTTGTGTTTGACAATAACGATTCACATTTTTATTACTAACGCCCTAATGTTGTATAACAGATATATTTATTTAGTTTATTATATAACACAGATTCGAAAACGACCACAACATTTTTCGTTTTTTTGAAAATTTTTTTTAAAAAGGGCTAAATCATAAGTACGAAAGTGGTTATAGGGGTTAAATGAAAGCCCTTTCACCCTATATTATTTGCGGATATTATTTTGAGTAGAAGACATTTAAATCGATTTCATGATAGATTTAATAAATATAGAAGGAAACAGATGTAAGGGGGTATTAACATGAAATTAAGAACCGCAAATAAAACTGATGCACCCGAAGCAGCAAGATTAATTCATCTGGCCATTAAAGACATTGCAGAAAAGCTGACTGGCGAGAAGGAAGAATCAAAAATCCAACATGAGCTTACTGAGCTATTCACCCAAGAACAAAATCGGTTTAGTTATCAAAATGCTAGTGTTATGATAGCTGGGGGCAAGCTTGCTGGTATGTTTATTGCATACTCAGGAGATGAGGCAGAAATGTTGGACCAGCTAATATTGGATAGAGTAATAAAGAAAACTGGGGAAACAGATATTTCTTTTGATCAGGAAGCTGATAAAAGTGATTATTATTTAGATACTCTAAGTGTTCATCCAGACTTTCAGCGAAGAGGGATTGGCAGTCTTCTTCTTCAATATTTCGAAAAGGTGGCCAATCAAAAGGGTTTTACCACCGTATCTTTAAATGTTGCTCAAGACAATCCTAAGGCAAAAGAGCTTTATGTAAAATTAGGTTATAAGAAGAAAAAGGCAATCATGATAAATGATCACCAGTACGATTATATGGTTAAGAACTTAAGAAGCTCACGGTGAGATTCATCGATGACCAAAATCGAGAAACACCTTATGGTTTTATCAATACTCGTTAGAACATGATTTTTCCTTGATTTCAATAATAGGATTGATTGTAAATTGTTTTCACTAAGTAATTGGAGAAATCAGGGTTGATATGTTTTGCCTTTTCATATGCTTCAGTATGTTTATAAATTCAGAAAAAACAAAAGGGGTAAAAATGAAAAAACCTAAAATCTTAATTGTTGAGGACGAAGAAAAAATAGCTAGAGTACTTGAATTAGAGTTGACTTATGAAGGCTATGAAGTTGGCAAAGCAATGGATGGATTAGAAGGGTTTCGTTTGTTTCAGGAGCAGAACTGGGATGTTATTTTATTAGATGTGATGTTGCCGGGGATTAGTGGAATTGAACTGTTGCGGCGGATTCGCTTAAGTGACCAGCAAACATGCGTTATTTTGCTAACTGCTAAAAATTCTGTTGAGGATAAAGTGTCTGGACTTGATTTTGGAGCAAATGACTATGTGACTAAGCCCTTCGAGATTGAAGAACTGTTAGCACGAATTCGGGCGTCTTTAAGATTGAATCGTCCGAGAGTTACCGCTGAAATCAATCAAAAGTGGCTTACGGTAGCGGATATTAAATTAAGTGAAATCACTCATGAAGTCCTCAAAAGTGAAAATAATATTGAGCTTACACCTCGAGAGTTTGATTTATTGGCGTATTTAATGAAGCATGCTCGACAAGTTCTAACTAGGGAGCAACTTCTCAATGGCGTTTGGGGATATGATTATTTTGGCGATACGAACATTGTTGATGTGTATATTCGCTATTTACGAAATAAGATTGATAAGCCTTATGACAAGCGACTTATTCATACCGTCCGTGGTGTTGGATATGTTCTAAAGGACGCATGATGAAGCTAAAGAATCGAATCAATCTTTATACAACAGTCATGTTTATTATGTTAATGATTTTTATAAATGGAACCATTTATTTTACCTTTAGTAAAATGATGTTGAATCGAGAATTAGAGAGGACAGTTAATGAAGCAGAGCAAGCTATTCAGGGGTTAAACAAAGCTGAGGCAACAATTCCAAAGGTAGAGTTGTTAAGGGCTTATGTCCCTATTAATGGAATATTGCAGATTGTCAAAGCTGATGGAAGACGAGGACCTGCTGTAACTGTACCAAATCAACAAATTCTCCTCAAGCATCCAGTAAATTTTTATCCGGAGGGAGAAAGACAAATTGTTGAATATGATGGGATCCCTCATGCTTTCGTTTCCATCCCAATTGTTTGGACTGATGGCAAGGTTGCTGCTCTCCAAGTGATGGAAAATCTGGATGCAACAGCGAATATGCTTGGTATTCTTCGAATTGTCCTTATCTTTGTTACATTAATAGCAACGATCCCGGTATTCATATCTTCAAGATTGTTAAGTAATTTCATCACTAAGCCCATCACATCGATGATGAGGACGATGAGGGAAATTCGCGAAAGTGGCCAATTTAAAAGAATCTCTTTACCAATGAAATCGAAAGACGAACTTTATCAAATGGGAGATACTTTCAATAATATGATTGATCTACTCGAAGTCAATTATGAAAAGCAAGGTCGATTTATTTCCAATGCATCCCATGAATTGAAGACCCCATTAACCATTATTGAGTCCTATGCTTCTTTGTTAAAAAGAAGGGGATTAGAACGGCCGGAAGTATTTGATGAATCTATATCGGCCATCCATTCTGAGGCTATCCGCATGAAGGACTTGACTGACCAATTGTTAATGCTTGCCAAACATGATGAACAATGGAATGTTTCAATAGTAGACATTCAACTGACTGACATGGTTGAAGAGTTAGTCCGTTCTTTTCAAAAGGCCTATCATCGTAAAATAAATTTGCAGATTGAAGCAGAAGTGGTTGTTTTGGCCGATCGCCAAAAATTTAGGCAGTTGTTTTATATCTTAATTGACAATGCCCGTAAATACAGTGAAGCTGCCATTGAGGTCCGAATCAGAAAAACTCAGAATCAGGCAATTGTGGAAATTAATGATAGTGGCATTGGAATTCCAAAGACTGATTTAGAAAAAATTTTCGACCGGTTTTATCGAGTTGATAAGGCGAGAACAAGAAAACAAGGTGGATTTGGTTTAGGGCTATCCCTTGCCAAAGAAATTGCCGAAGTCATGATGTCGGAAATTCAAATCGAGAGTATTGAAGGAAAGGGAACTAAAGTGAAAATCAAGCTATTATTGGCAAATTCTCATTAATTTCTCATTTTGCTCATCTATACTGAAAGCAAAAGTAAACTATTTTTGGAGTGAATGGTCATGAGGAAAGTAGGATTAATTGTAACTGGGATTGCCATCCTGGCCATTGTTATTTGGCAGTTGTTTAAAGTGGTTACATTTGCAGAACCGCTTACAATGGGCGATGCTAAAGACAAGATTCAAGATATGTATAACGGTAAAATAATTGAAATAACTGAGGTTAAAACTTGGTTTCGAATAACTCTTCTTTTGGATACGGGAACTTATGAAGTCAAGGTCAACAAAGAAACAGGAGAGGTTGGACTCTTAACTAAGAAAAATATGGACACTGCAACCAGTAATAATGATGAAGAGGGTTCCATAAAGAATTCAAACCCATCAACTCCAACACCCGAAGACAATCAAGAACCTAAAGAACCAGTAAAACAAATCTCAGAAGCTGAGGCGATATCGATTGCGCTGACAAAGGTGAATGGTGAAGTGGATGATGTCGACTTGGAACAATCGAATGGGGAATCCTATTACCTAGTGAGTATCGAAACGGTAAACGGCGAAGAAGGAATAGTTCAAGTCCATGCGATAACAGGTGAAGTGATGTCAATTACTTGGGATGACTAACCTAAGCCACTTGGCACATTTATCTCTCTAAAGGGAAAATCATCCAGTTCTCATTAATTTCTCATTTTGCTATCTGAGTTTCCTCATTTTCGTTGTATAAACTGTAAGTAACAACAAATAAAGGAGGAAACAAAATGAAACGGAAGATATTGTTAGGTGGCTTAACCGGTTTATTAATTTTAGGTGGAGCAGTGGGTGTGGGTGCTTTTTCAGATAATGGTAATAATGATACTGGACAGAAATCTAATGTTGAAATGATTAAGGATGATAGAGGTTCCGACAGAAACGTTAGCGTCGGTCGTGAAGATGATTCCAACCAAGTTCAAAATCGAAAAGGGATGATTTCTGAAGCAGAGGCAATCGCTATCGCCACAAAAGAAACACCTGGAAATGTAGTGGAAGTAGAGTTAGATGATGACTATTATGAAATTGAAATTAAAGATGGTCACTATGAAACTGAATACAAAATTGATGCCTATACAGGAAAAATTTTAGAAAAAGATGTTGATCTCGACGATTCAAGGACGGATGATTAACAAAAAAATGCATTGGTTTCCCAAATTTGGCTGATCGGAAAGTCAGTAATCATTGACTGGTGTAAAGGAAAATTGGAAATATTGTATTTATCTCAAAAAGATATCACCTAAATTATTGATAATGTCAGGGCATTTCCCAAAAAAGTGGGGAAGGTCCTGGCATTATTTTTTTATGAAAAAGGATAAAATCAGAAAAATAATTCATACAAATGCACTAGATAGCTAACATAAAATATGTTCAAAAGAACAAACTAAACGTATGTTCTGGAGGTGAAATCATGACTTCAAAAGATTTTAACGAAATATACAATGAATACAAGCAACAGGGAGAAGATCAGGCTCAATTAGGGGCAGCGGAAATTAACGAATTTGGAAAAGAGAAGATTGTCGCGGTTCGAAAAAATGGTGATGAAGATATCATTGCTTTTAAAACTGAAAGCGGAAGAGAATTAGATTACATCACTGCTTTAACTGAAGCAAAAGCAGGAAGGTTAGCTCATGTCGATGTATTTCATAAATATGGGAGAGATATTATTCGCAGCGAACCTGACGGGATAAAAGAAAATAACTTAGACCACTTACCTTCGTTTTAAAACCTCACAAAGACAGGGGATGAAATCTTAACCGATTTCACCCCCTATTAGGAATGTGTAAAACTGAGTTTAATCAGAGAAAGTATTTGTGTTGTATAGTTAGGACTTAATTACACTGGCCTTAGCCAAAAATTATCCAATAAATTATTCATTTTTCCCAGCCTCAAGCATTAAAAAGATGGCTGACAATATGTGCATGACCATACCAACAATTGGAATCCAACCAACGCATGAAGTAATAATCCCCAGAATATGGCCTGTTTTCTTTCTGTTAACTTGAATAGTGATGACAAGTGCCACAATATGAAAAACCAGCATGAATATGAGGGGAGTCCAATATAAACCTGCAACCATTACTCCGCCAAAAATAGGAATTCCCCAAAAGGCTTCTAATCCACCTGTAACCCATTTTAAAATTCTACTAGTGTTCTCCATCAAATCCTCCTATTGAAAAAAATTGGTCAATTGCTTTAATTTATTATCTTTCAAGCGAAAATATTAATAGAGGTGATGATTAATCACGAGTAATCAAAAGGATCTTTAAAGGTGGTACTTTCTCCCTTTATGGATTGATGTTGTTAGAAGCTTTTACTGACTAGAAATTGCAAAAAATGACCGGCCATTCATCTAGAAGCTAATTTTTCAAAACAATATGATCAAATGAAGTCTAAATAACCCCATTATTTGGGTAAAATAGTCATTATTGCAAAAGGAAGTAATTGTAATATAATTTAGGAGGTAGTGAACAATGGCAAAAGTTGAAGTTTCTTGTGCGATTTCTAACTGTTCGTTTTATGGAAGAGGTAATGTCTGCAACGCTGAGAAAATTATGGTTGAAGTAGATGCACATGCTAGATATGATACTGAAATGTCTTCTGAATTAGGTGAAAAGAATCATTCAGATCAAGCGGACACTTCCAGACAAACATGTTGTAAAACCTTTAAACCTAAGGATTGATGCCTTTTTTAAAAAATAGAATTACTATCAGTGAAACCCTTGGAGAGAAATCAAATGATTTCTCTCCATTCTTTTTGGTGCCACCTGGGTGAATGGAATAACATTATTATGGGGAATCTAAACTGAAATATCGAAGGGAGGTATTTGCAGATGGAAGCAGGGGTACGGAATAAAATAACAGGCACTATTGAGGAAATTAGGTCTGACGGAATTATGACATTGGTTCAAATGTCAATGCAAGGTTGACAGAATGCACCTATTGTTGCGTCCGTGATGACGACAGAGAGCCTAGAAGATGCCGGTTTCAAAGAAGGAGATCAGGTTGAAGCGCTAATCAAAGCAGTCAACGTTGTATTTGTTAAGCACTAATGGGTACAATTTTAAGCATGGGAAAGATTGGATTTCAACTTTTCTGTCTAAATGCACAATAAATTAATTGAAAAATGGAAAAATAGTGAAAATTAAAATATTTAGGTTGACAAATTTCTCGGAATTTCATATGATTCTATACAAGAAAATAAATTGACCGATCGGACACCCGAAGGTCCTTAACCTTAAAAAGTTAAGGACCTTTTTTGTTTTCTTAATCACAGTTTTCCGATGTGTATAATTAAAATTCAGGAAGCGCCTAGTGATTAACCAATTATCAAATTGATTAATGAAAGGATGGAGACAAGCAAATGACAGCAAAAGAAAAAATTAGATTTGACCGAGTAACCAAGACCTTTGCGGTTCGAGATCCCAAACTTAAAGGTGCCATACAGGAATTTACTGCCGTGAAAGAGGTGAATTTTACGGTAAAAGAAGGTGAGTTTATCACTTTAGTTGGGCCAAGTGGTTGTGGAAAATCTACATTACTTGATTTATTAGCTGGATTAACGACACCGTCAGAGGGACGAATATTAATTGATGGAAAAGAAATTAAAGGTCCAGGACTTGATCGTGGTATTGTTTTTCAACAGTATGCATTATTTCCTTGGAAGACGGCGAGGGGAAATATTGAATTTGGTTTAGAAGCAAAAGGTGTTCCGAAACGAGAAAGGCGAGAGCAAGCCGACCATTTTCTTTCTTTAGTTGGATTAACTGATTTCGGTGACCGTTATCCGCATGAACTTTCTGGAGGCATGAAGCAACGGGTGGCTATTGCCAGAAGTCTTGCATTTAACCCCGATGTTTTGCTAATGGATGAGCCATTTGCCGCTCTTGATGCCCAAACTCGCGAATCGTTGCAAAGTGAGCTTTTGCGGATTTGGGAGAAAACGAAGAAGACGATAATTTTTATTACCCATGGGATTGATGAAGCAGTGTACTTAGGGGAGCGTGTTGTAGTATTGACGCCTAACCCAGGAGTGGTAAAAGAGATTGTTGAGATTCCACTTAAATCGCGGTTAGCGGATGCCGATATTCGGGCGAATCCAGAATTCGTGAAGGCGCGGCACCAGGTTTGGAGTTTACTCCATGAAACTGAATACCAGGCTGTACATATATAATAAGGGGTGAAAATAGGATGGAGTTAATCGGAAAAAAATTAAAGAGTTCCAGTGAACGAAAAAAAGTTGTAAATCTTGGATTTGTTCCAGGTCTGAAAAAATTTATTAAACAAACCATTGTCTTGTTGGCCTTAATAATTTTTTGGGAAGTTGGACCAAGCATAGGTTTAGTGAATCCTGCATTTTTCCCAACTTTTTCAGAGGTAGTCAGTTCTTGGGGAGGATTGCTTGTTTCAGGTGAGTTGTTTGATCACTTTTCAGCGAGTATCGTACGATCCTTTTCTGGGTTTGTTCTTGCGTTACTCATTGCGATTCCGCTGGGTCTATTGATTGGTTGGTACCCACTTGCCAAAGAGTTGCTCAACCCTGCATTAGAGTTATTTCGAAATACAGCTGCATTAGCATTGTTACCGGTTTTTATGTTGTTTTTAGGGATTGGAGAAACATCAAAAATTGCCATTGTCTTGTTTGCGTGCACATGGCCGATATTATTAAATACGATTGCCGCAGTTCGTAATGTCGATCCACTTCTCATAAAATCTGCACGTTCGATGAATATTTCATCGTTCAAGCTATTTTTAAAAGTTATTTTACCAGCATCGATTCCGACGATGTTTACAGGAATTCGCTTGGCAGGCACTGGTGCTATATTAGTATTAATTGCTGCAGAAATGGTTGGTGCAAAGGAGGGGTTGGGCTACTTAATTACTTATTCACAGTACAATTTTCAAATACCAGAAATGTATGCCGGTATTTTGTCCATTTCATTGTTGGGTTTACTGATTAACCAGGGATTATTAAGTGTAGAAAAACGGCTGTCAAAATGGAAGCAGGAGGTTGGTGAGTAACTGTTAACCTGTAAGAAAATTTTTTTAGTATAAATCTGATTAAAAACATATGAAAACTTAGTTAAAAATAAATCATGCAACATACAACTATGGTGCCGAAGTATTTGAGACACTACGCTTGAAATTTGTTTGTAAGCCAGGAGGATTATATGAAAAAAACAATTGTAGCTTTATTAGCAGTAGGTTTCATTAGTAGTAGTTTAGTAGGTTGCTCAAGCAGTAAGACTGACGCGAAACCAAATACGAAGGAAGATAAGGTGCTGCAATATCAAGCATCACCTGGTAGTGTTTCTTTTCCAGAATTGGCAGAGGACCTAGGATACTTGGGAGATTTGAAGCTGGACTATATTGGCGACTACACCGGTGGACCTGAAAGTATTCAATTGACTGCGACGAAGCAAGTGGACTTTGGTGGGGCGTTTAATGGAGCGATTATTAAATCCTATGCAAAAAACGTGAAAATAAAATCGGTTGTTGGCTATTACGGAAGTGATAAAGAAACATTTTTGGGTGCATATACCCTTGAGGGAAGTTCGATAAAAAAACCTAAAGATCTAATTGGTAAAAAAATAGGGGTTAATATTTTAGGGGCCCATGCAGAGTTTGTTATCAAGGATTATTTACGTCAGGGTGGATTAACGGAAAAGGAAATTGAAAAAGTGACGTTAGTGGTTGTGCCAGCAGGGAATGCCGAACAAACACTTCGAAATAAACACGTTGATGCGATTTTAACAAGCGGCATTGCTAGGGATCGTGCGTTAGCAAATGGCGGCATTGAGGAACTCTTTAAGGATATAGATGTATTTGGCAAAGAGTTTACAGCGGGTGATTTATTTTTCACAGAAGAGTACATCAAGAAAAATCCTACTACATTGAAGAAATTTGTGAAAGGGGTGGCTAAAGCGATTGAATGGACAAAAACAAAACCAAGGGAGGAAGTCATTGCACGATATGAAAAAATAATCAAAGAACGTGGCAGAAAGGAAACTGCAGCTAATCTTAAATATTGGAAGGGATGGGGTGTTGTTGAAAAAGGTGGAGTTATTACCCCATCTGAGTATGACATTTGGATTGATTGGCTTGTGAAAAATGGCGAATTAAAAGAAGGCCAGTTGAAAGCAAAGGATTTATACACAAATGAATTTAATCCGTATGCTAAATAATTTTTTTATCTATAATTCCAACTAAAACAATAAGAAATATAGGAGATGGCGATAATGACTAATAAACCAAAGAAACAAATGAGATTGGGAGCATTTTTTAATTTACCTGGGCACCATGTTGCTAGCTGGCGGTATCCTTCTTCAGGCGCAAATCGGGGGTTTGATTTAGATTATTTAATCGAGTTAGCACAAACCGCTGAGCGGGCAAAATTTGATAATGTGTTTTTTGCGGATGTTTTTGGACAGTTACCCCAAGAGGGATCTGCTTCCGGATTAAAATTAGACCCAGTGATTATTATTGCAGCCCTTGCAGGAGCGACGAAAAATATTGGATTAACAGCTACTCATACAACTACCTACAACGAGCCATTCCAATTAGCTCGCAAGTATATCGCCATTGACCATTTATCAAAGGGTCGGGCAGCATGGAATGTCGTGACATCTGCCAATGATAATGAATCGAAGCTTTTTGGTCAGGAAAAGCACTTGGAGCATGCACAGCGCTACGAGCGTGCGGATGAATTCGTCGAGGTGGTTAAAAAGCTATGGAAATCCATTGAAGCCGATGGACTTGTCATCGACAAGGAAAATGGCAAATTTTTGGAGTTAGACAAGGTACATCATGTCAATCATCAAGGCAAATTTTTTAATGTTCAAGGTACGCTCGATGCGCCAACGTCACCGCAAGGCCATCCAGTTATTGTCCAAGCAGGATCGTCTGAAGCAGGCAAAGAACTTGCTGCGAAGTCAGCAGAGGTAATTTTCACAGCGTGGCAAACATTAGACGATGCTAAAAATTTCTATAGTGATGTTAAAGGGCGATTAGCAAAATACGGTCGAAAGCCTGATGATTTGAAAATTATGCCTGGCGTGTTTATTACAGTGGCAAAAACGGAGGCAGAAGCGATTGCGAAACAGCGCAAGCTTAACGGTTATATATCTCCTGAGGTAGGCTTATCTTATTTATCAAATTTCACAAATAGTGATTTAACTGGGTACGATGTCGATGCGCCGCTTCCGGAATATGGAGCGATTGAGGATAAGACCAACCCTCGTATTCGTTTTAATATCATTCGTGATTTAGCAGAGCGTGAAAATCTTAAAACAATCCGTGAAGTTTATGAACGAATTGCCGGTGCACGGGGTCATCGAGAAATAGTCGGAACACCCGAACAAATTGTTGACCAATTAGAGGAATGGTTCTTAAACGATGCGGCAGATGGCTTTAATATCATGCCACCACATTTCCCTGAAGGTTTTAATGACATTGTAGAATTAGTAATTCCAGAATTGCAACGTCGGGGCCTTTTCCGTACTGAATACGAAAGCAACACATTACGTGGGAATTTAGGTCTGTCTGTCCCTGAGCCACAAAAGGAGAACGAAGCGGATTCAGAAGTTTTGAAAAAAAACCAGTTCGTACCAACTAGTTGGTAGTTGAGTAAGGTTCTTGTTGATAAATAGTTCCGACAAAATTAATTTTGGAAAGAGGTAATGAAAATGACTGGTGAAAATCGACAATTAAGATTAGGTGCATTCTTTATGATTCCTGGGCACCATGTTACAGCTTGGAGACATCCGAAAGCAGACGCTCAAAATGTAATGAATCCAGATTTCATAAAAAAATTAGCCCAAACAGCCGAACGTGGAAAGTTTGATATGATATTTCTTGCTGATGGTTATGCCGTGCATGGGAGAAATAAACAGGCACTTGGACAAACGGTGAATACTCGGTTTGAGCCTTATACATTATTATCTGCTTTGTCCTCTGTTACGAAGAATATTGGTTTTGTGGCAACAGTATCAACTACTCATAATGAGCCATTTAATGTAGCCCGAAAATTTGCCTCGCTGGATCATTTGAGCGGTGGTCGTGCAGCTTGGAATGTTGTAACATCGGGTACGGAAGCAGAGGCTCATAATTTTGGACAAAATCAAAGTGTCCAACACTCCAAGCGTTATGAACGTGCTGAAGAGTTTGTCGATGTTGTCAAAAAACTTTGGGATAGTTGGGAGGACGATGCGCTATTATATGATAAGGAAGCAGCCCAATTTGCCGATGCATCTAAAATCCATGCGATTAATCATAAAGGAGAATGGTTTTCCGTTGCCGGTCCATTAAATATCTCCCGTCCAGTCCAAGGACATCCAGTTGTAGTCCAAGCTGGTTCTTCAGAAGCAGGGAAAGAATTGGCAGCAAGAACTGCAGAGGTAATTTTTACAGCATGGCAAACACTTGAAGAAGCCCAAGCCTTCTATGCGGATGTGAAAGGTAGAATGGCGAAATACGGTCGTTCACCAGAAGAATTGAAAATTATGCCTGGTGTATACCCGGTTATTGGTAGAATAGAGGAAGAAGCAGAGCAGAATAAAAAGCTCCTTGAGGAGATTATTCCTGTAGAGGCTGGAGTTTCTTTATTGTCTGGCCAACTAGGTGTTGATTTATCTGGTTATCCAGTCGATGGCCCATTACCAGATTTACCAGATTTAAAAGAAATAAATGGAAACAAAAGTCGCTTTAAGTTAGTTAAGGATCTAGCAGATCGAGAAAACTTAACGATTCGCCAACTGT
>CALCRD010000536.1 GCA_937894355.1 uncultured Bacillus sp. | reverse complement strand
CAAAACCAGAATGGATGCTACTACCCATTTATCAACATGGTACCTTAGGAAAAACGTCTACAGCCCTGGGCCTCTGGGTTTATGATTTGTTGGCTGATGTCAGGAAGGAAGAACGAAGGGTGATGCTAACAGCTGAAGAAACTTTGCAAAGAGAACCTTTGCTTAAACAGAAAGGATTAATGGGTGCCGGATATTATGTGGAATACCGCACAGATGATGCTAGGCTTACCATTGAGATAATAAAGGAGGCAGTTGCAAGAGGAGCTGTTGCCTTGAATTATTCCAAGGTTCGGGGGCTGCTTTATGATGCTGGAAAAAATAGTGGTGCTATTGTATCAGATATTTTGAATGGTGAGCAATATGAAGTTTTGGCGAAACAGGTTGTGAATGCAACTGGTCCTTGGGTTGACCAGATTCGGGAATTAGATGAGTCGAAACACGGTAAAACGCTAAAGCTAACTAAAGGAGTTCATATCGTGATTGACCAAAATCGGTTTCCTTTAAAGCAAGCAATATACTTTGATACGGATGATGGTAGAATGGTTTTTGCCATTCCAAGAGGCGAAAAAGTTTATGTTGGAACAACGGATACTTTTTTAGAACATCTCCCGTTATCCCCTTTTGCCACCTCACATGACTGTTTTTATTTAATTGGGGTAGTAAACGAATTGTTTCCCAGTTTATCGCTAACTAAAAATGATATTGAATCAAGCTGGGCGGGAGTTCGTCCGTTAATCTATGAAAAAAGAAAGAATCCCTCGGAAATATCGCGTCAAGATGAGATTTGGGAGTCGTCAACAGGTCTTCTCTCCATTGCAGGAGGTAAATTGACGGGATACCGAAAAATGGCTGAAAGAATCGTAAATTTGCTAGCAATAAAAATTCAAGATAAAGAAGGGCTTCACTTTAGTGTCTGTCAAACAAAGAATTTGCCAATTTCCGGAGGTTATGTCGGTGGTCCTGGGAAATTCGAACATTATGCCAACCAACATATTTTGCAAGGAGTTCAAGTTGGTTTGAGTTTTGATGAATCCCAAAAGTTAGCTTACTTTTACGGATCAAACATTCAAAAAGTATTAGCAGTGCTCGCTAAGAAAATACAGGATGCCGATGACTTTAAGCTACCATTAGGGCTATTTGCAAAGTTAGCTTATGCAATAGAATATGAAATGATTGCCAAGCCAGTTGATTTCTTTTTCCGTAGAACGGGAGATCTCTTATTCGATATTGCCTTTGTTAGAAGGTGGTGTAAACAGGTTGTTGCATATATGGCTGAGCGATTCTCTTGGTCAAAGCCAATGATTGAAGCTCAGGAAAGGTGCCTCGACGATGAAATAAATAAAGCGGCAATTGTCCTAGAAAAAGATGGTTAACATTTCTGGAAATAGTATGGGTCTATTTGCTTTATTTAAATGATTTTAGTTGACATATTTCAAGAGTTCTTATACTATAGTATAGACGCTGTTAAGTTCGTTATATAATATTTATGGATATAAGTAGTCGTAGCTGCAAATGATGTAGGCGATTTTTTATCTCTCCTTCATTATGCAGGCTACGGCTTTTATTTTGAATTATATGGTAACTTAAGGTGATATAATCTTAGGAGGTCATAGTATGACTACAGGTAAAGTAAAATGGTTTAATGCAGAAAAAGGTTTTGGATTTATTGAAGCAGCAAATGGAAACGACGTATTCGTTCACTTCTCTGCTATCCAAAGCGAAGGTTTCAAAACTCTAGAAGAAGGTCAAGAAGTAACTTTCGAAATCGTTGAAGGTAACCGTGGACCGCAAGCTGCTAACGTTCAAAAAGCATAATTAAAATACTAGGTGATGCTTCCTAATTTTAGCATCACCTTCTTTTCTTTTTGTTGGAAATATTTTCTACAAATTCCCCTAAAGTCAGTCATGATCCAATTTATACTATGGATCACCCCAATATCGTGCTTACTTGTGTAAACCTCATTCCTGCGAGGATAAAATACCCAAACAACTCGATTTTGTTAACTGCCATGAGTGGGGGATGGATAAAGTCCACGCTGTTGGAGTTATCAAAAAAATGCATACCCTAGTAAATGTTTAACCTGATTCACACTGGCACGGTCTAGGAGCCGTAAGGATGAAAGAGAGGTAGGGCTTTCGTCGTTTTAGGTAGCCAAACCTATATGTTAATTTATGTCTTATTAAAAGTTAAGTTTAAGTTTATAAGTTTTTGGCCATTACAAGATGGTGGGTATAAAGAAAATATTTCACTATCACCCGATTTTTATGAAAATTAAATGCGAATTTAGATAATAACTAAGGTTATGAATAAATCGCAAGGAGGAAATATATTGACAACTTTTTCAGATTTTTCATTAAGTGCAGAGCTTGAGAAATCATTATCGCAAATGGGCTTTGAGGAACCAACACCAATCCAAGCGCAGGCAATGCCTATTGCACTTCAAGGTAAAGACATTATTGGTCAAGCTCAAACAGGAACAGGGAAAACAACTGCTTTCGGCGTACCATTAATTGAACATTGTAAGGTGGATGAAGCATCTATTCAAGGGCTTGTCTTAGCGCCAACACGCGAATTAGCCGTTCAAGTTGCAGAAGAGTTAAATCGTATTGGTCAAGTTAAAGGTATCCGCACTTTGCCTATTTATGGTGGACAAGATATAAATAGACAAATCAGAGGATTAAAGAACAGACCTCATATTATTGCTGCAACACCAGGAAGATTAATTGATCATATTGACAGAAAAACAATTCGTTTGCAAAATATCCACACAGTTATCTTGGATGAAGCAGATGAAATGTTAAACATGGGGTTTATTGAGGATATTGAAAAAATCCTATCTGGTATCCCTACAGAACGTCAAACCTTGCTTTTTTCTGCTACAATGCCAAGACGCATCAAATCGCTTGCTGAAAAGTTCATGAAAGACCCTGAACTTGTAGCAGTAAAATCGAAAGAAATGACTGTGAAAAATATTGAACAGAATTACGTAGAAGTGCCGGAAAAACAAAAATTCGATGTGCTTTGTAGTCTGTTAGATATTCAATCTCCGGATCTTGCCATTGTATTTGGTCGTACGAAGAAACGGGTGGATGAACTTGTTGAAGGCCTGATTAAACGTGGATATTCAGCTGAAGGAATCCATGGTGATATTGCCCAAGCTAAACGTGATCAAGTTATTCGTCGTTTTAAAGAGCAAACAATCGATATCATGGTTGCAACAGATGTAGCTGCTCGTGGTTTAGATATTAGTGGTGTTTCCCATGTTTATAATTTTGATATTCCACAAGATCCTGAAAGCTATGTTCACCGTATTGGTCGAACAGGACGTGCAGGTAAAAAAGGTCTTGCAGTAACTCTAGTATCACCAAGAGAAATTGATCATCTTCGAGTGATTGAGGGAGTTACGAAAAGTAAAATTGATAAAAAACCAGTTCCTAGTTTTACAGATGTTCTTGCTGGAAACCAACAAGCAACGATCAATCGCATCATGAGTATTGTAGAATCTGGAGAATTTAATGAATATAAAAGAGTTGCGGAAAATCTGTTAGAGGATAACGATTCGGTTACTTTATTAGCTGCTACATTAAAGTTACTAACAAAAGAACCTGATTCAACACCAGTTAAACTAACAGCAGTTGAACCACTACGCTCTAAAAAGCCTAGATTTGACCAGAACAGAAATAATCGACGCAATGACCGCTTTAGAGGTAATGATCGACCTGCAAGAAGCAGTAACACTGATCGTGCCCAAAGAAGTGACAAAAGAAAAAGACCGTCAAAAAATCGTCCGCAGTAAAAATAATTTCTTTTACGTATGAAAAAAGGTGATTTTCCACATATTAGTTAGTGTGGAAACACTTTGTAGTTTTGTACAGCTAAGAAAGTAAAAGTTTTTTGAAACTAGATTAGTGTCTGGCTACAGCGCCTAGCGTCTAGTGGACTTCCGCCCCTCTCCCTACGATAAGTCAACATCG